>CATLUC010000040.1:0-3448 GCA_950059165.1 uncultured Clostridium sp. | reverse complement strand
ATTATATATTTTATTTAATTCCTTCATATCCTTATAATCCTATCTATAAATTCTTCTATATATAACTTATGTGTAATAAAAATCATTGTAGTTGTAGTGTAATTTTTGCTTAAATTTTCTAATATTTTATTACTTGTTTTGTTATCTAGTTTGCTAAAAGCATTGTCAAATATCATTATTGGTTTATTTTTAAGCAAAGCCCTTGCTATTAAAACTCTTTGTTTTTGTCCCCCAGAAAGTTTTACACCTTTTTCTCCTACAACTGTGTTATAGCCTTTTTCAAAGTTTTTAATATCTTCATAAATTTCTGCTTGTTTTGCAACATTTTCTAACTGTTCTTTTGTAACTTTGGCATCTAACTTAATATTTTCCTCTATTGTTCCTGTAAACAAATCTGCTTCACCAAAAACATAATCTACATATTTTCTTATATTTAATTTTGCTAAGTTTTTAATATTATGATAATTAAAATATAAGTTTCCTTCTATCTTATACAACCCTAACATTGCTTTTGCTAATATGCTTTTTCCACTTCCATTTTCTCCTAAAAGTGCTATTTTCTCGCCTTTCTTTATAGAAAAATTTAGATTTTTTAAAATTTCTTTTTTTGATACTTTTATAGAAACATTGTGAAATGTAATATCTCCATTTAAGTCATAGCATTCCCCACCAGTTTTTTCTTCTTTTAATTCCATTAGTTTGTTAATTTTATTCCTAACAACTAAAAAGGTATTTATTATTTCCCAGTTTTCTCCAAATGTATATAAACAATTTAATATTTTGTTTGCAAATAGCAACAAGGCTGTTAAATTTCCTAGTGTCATTGTTCCTTGAATAATTGAAATGCCACCTAATAAACAAATAATTGGGTCACTTAAATATGTAATATGTTCACTTACAATCTCAAAAAATAAAATTATCTTAACAAACTTTATATCTTCTTTAGAATAATCTTCATTTAATTTTTTATATTTTCTTATTTCTTCATTTTGCCTATTATAGATACGAATAAACTTAAATTGTTCAATGTTACTTATTGTTGCTCCTAGCATTTTTCTCTTTTTATCAATCACATTTTCCAACACTTTTGTCATTTTTATATAGTACCAAAACATAAATGCAATCATAATTATAATGGTAATACATAAATAAATAGTAACAGACAAACTTAAAGTAGCTCCTTGATTTATAATAAAGAAGGTTAAAAATATTATATCTAATATTAAATTTAGTTCAACTTTAAAAAAATTGCTATATTCTGAAGCATCATCATTTACCCTTTGTAACATCTCTACTTTGCTATAAGATTGATAGCTTTCATATTCCAAATTTAATATATGGCTATATAGCTTTTCTCTTAAATTAGATGCCACTTTTAATGTAAATTTAGTTGTCACCCTTTCTCTTAAGTACGTAGCTATTGCAATTATAATGTTTATTCCTATAATAATTGCAATTATTACACTTAAAGCCTCAATTTTATTCATTTCTAAAATTGATTTTATATAATTAGGTAATGAAACTGAATTATGAAATAAAATACCATCTATTGCATAACTAACATATAACGCAACTTGCAAGCTTAAATAAGACAGAATAATGCTCAATAAAATCAATAAAAAAATATGTTTATTTAAACCCTTTAAAACTTTCATTTCTTTTCTCCATTTTTATGAAAATCATATCTTTACTTTTTTAATACCAAAATTATTAAGTCTTTTAATAATCTAACTTTTTATATAAAACAAAATTTTTGATTTTCAAACTAATCTTTGACTGGTATGCAAATTTTACAATAATCTTTATAGTAAATTTCTAGTTCAGGACATTCATAATTTTCTTGATATTGTGAAACTGATAACCATTTGTCAAAAATAATTCTATACCATTTGTTGATTTCATTTTGTTCTTTATTTGGAACTTCAAAACAAGCAAACTTTGTTTTTGGAAGTGTTATTTGTACAAAATCCTTATTAGGTGTTGAGCAAAGTAAATAATATTTTCCTCTTCCGAGTATATTCTCCTTTTTCATATATGCTTTCATAAACACCATAATATAGTTCTTTGCCTTTACTATTATTTACCATAAAATCCATTATTCCATCTTTTCTAGCACTATCATATAAATTGGCAATTGCTTGTTTGTCTGTTTCTTGTATAACATCTGTTACTTTTCCATAAAATGTTTGTTTCTCTCTTTCTACTACTTCGTATTTCAAATCCTTCATTTGGTTTACTATATTTGTAAACTCTATTTTAGGAAAAAAATTTATTTTTTTATTAGCTTTTCTAAAATTTGCTGGAGATTGTCCATGAAATTTTTTAAATGCATTTGAGAATGATATTGGTGAATCATATTTATATTTTATAGCAATATCAATAATTTTATTGTCTGTTTTCATTAACTCTTCTGCTGCTTTTGTTAATCTTCTTTTCCTAATATATTCTGTTAATGTTATACCTGTTAAAAAAACAAATATTCTTTGCATTGCATACGAAGAAGTACCTATTACCTTAGCTAATTCATTATAGTCAATAACACTTTCCAAATTTTCTTCTATTGTATCTATTAGCATATTTAAACTATCATAACTATTAGTCAATGATTTTTTCCTCCGTCCCTAAAATCATGTCTATTTGTCCATCTTTCAAATAAATTACTTTATCTGAATTTGCAATTGTTGACTTTCTATGTGCAATAATAATTACCGTACTTGTTTTAGATATATGGTCTATCATTTCTTGTATCATTTTTTCTGTTTTTAAATCAATATTAGAAGTTGGCTCATCAAAAATATAAATATTTGCTTTATGCAAAATAGCACGCATAAAAGCAATCATTTGCAATTCTCCCAAAGACAGTTCATTTGCTTTTATTATTGTGTCTAATCTGTCTGGCAATCTATCTAATATTTTCAAAGCTCCAATTTTTTGTGCTATATCTTCTATTTGTTCATCTGTTATTTCTTTGTTTCCTAGGCAAATATTATTTCTTAAGTTATCTGCAAAAATATATGGATTTTGTGAAATATATGAGATATTTTTT
Source organism: uncultured Clostridium sp. (assembly GCA_950059165.1). Classification (GTDB taxonomy): domain Bacteria; phylum Bacillota; class Clostridia; order TANB77; family CAG-508; genus CAG-269. The sequence goes on along the minus strand of CATLUC010000040.1, from coordinate 402 downwards.
CGTAAGCTTTGGTTGCTTATTTTACTTATATCTTGGTCTCCTATTAAAATTTTGCCACTTTGTATATCATACATTTTCATCAATACATTAACTAATGTTGTTTTCCCTGCTCCTGTTCTTCCTGCAATTGTAACTTTGTCTCCTTCGTTTATTGTAAATGATACATTTTTTAGAACTTCTTCTTTATCATATTTCATACTAACATTTTGGAATTCTATATTACCTTTTAGTACATCTATCTCTTTTCCTTTTGTTAAATTATCTTCATCTTTTTCTTGTAAAATTTGTTTTATTCTTTTATAAGACACCATACAATTTTGTATTTCTTCTAATTGATTACATATACTATTTAATGGATTTCTGCATTCTTTAATATAAAATAAAATTAAATAAATACTTCCA
>CATLUC010000039.1 GCA_950059165.1 uncultured Clostridium sp. | reverse complement strand
TCTAACATTTAAACTTTTAACAACTAAAGAAGGCAAAAAAATGGGTAAAACTGAAAAAGGTGCTTTATGGTTAGACCCTAATAAAACATCTCCTTATGAATTTTATCAATATTGGAGAAATGTAGAAGATAGCAGTGTTGAAAATGTCTTCAAAATGCTTACATTTGTACCTATGGAAAAAATTAAAGAGTTTTCTTCTTATAAAGACGAAAAAATAAATGAAGCAAAAAAAATATTAGCATATGAAATTACAAAATTAGTTCATGGTGAAGAAGAGGCTAAAAAAGCTGAGGAGGCTTCTAATGCCCTATTTAGTGGTCAAGGTAATTTAGACAATATGCCAAGTGTAACTTTAGACAATTTAAACACTTCAATTTTAGATGCTATCATTTTAACTGGAATTGCACCATCTAAAGGACAAGCTAGAACATTAATTAATCAAGGTGGTATTTCTTTAAATGATGAAAAAATAACTGATGTAAATTATAATTTATCTGAGAAAGATTTTGCAAATGGTTATGCAATCTTAAAAAAGGGTAAAAAGATTTTTTATAAATTGATACCAAAAAATGCTAAAATATAGTAATAAAAATCATTGAAAATACATATGTAAATTCAATGATTTTTTAATTTAATTATTTTTTACTTTTATTATATATGTAATAATACCTGCTCCTATAAATAGGCTAATTAAGATCCATATTTTATTATAGCTTTTATCTTCTCCAAATGGTGGGATTATATTTACTTCCATGGCTTCTAAACTTTGAGTTAGATTATCATCCTCATTTATTCTAAAAGTTAATTTGTTTTTATAATTCATGTCTTCTATTTGACTTGTTAGCAAAGTAGATAACACTAACTTGGTTTGATAGCCTTTTCCTCTTCTCATTACATATTCTGAACCTTCCTCTGGTAATTGCTTAATAGATAAAACTAAATTATGATTATCTTTATAACTTAACTCCTCATTAACTTCCCAACCACAATCTTCATTGGTTTTATCTTCTGAAATTAGCTTAGAAGATAAATCAAAACTTAAATTTTTATCTACCTCGTCTTGCAATTCTATCTTAGTACAAGGTATAGATGTTTTTATGTTTATAACATATTCTAATTCCAATCTGCTTCCTTGTAACATTTCTTGGTCTAAAAACATATATAAGTCATCATTTGCTACAAAATAATTTTGTGCTTTTTCTGTAAAATCTGTTACACTACTATTTACAACTTCTGAACATATCATATTATATATTTCATCATAAAGTTCAACTAACTCTCCTGATGAAACTCCTGAATAAATAGTTCCTGCATCTACTCCATTTTGTGAAAAAGCTTCTTTATGTGAAGATTCTAGTAAAACATTATAAACATTTATATTTTGATTGACAATTTGCTTTAATGTTGTATACGCAACATTTGGATAAAAATCTTGTCCATCTGTTAAATTCACCAAAAAATAATTCATCATTTTATCCCCATAATTATTTTTAGCACTTAAAAATATGTCATATGCTTCTTTTAATGCTGATGCTATATTTGTTCCTCCATATGCTTTCAATCCGTTTATAGCTTTTATAACATTTTCTTTATTAGAAGATCTTGCTATTTCAACGTTAGCATTATTAGCAAAAGAAATTACGCTGATTTTAATATCCTCAGCAACTTCAAATAAATTGGTTACCAAATTTATGGCTGCTTGTTTCGCTATTTCTATTCTCCTACCCTGCATACTTCCTGATATGTCAATAACTAATACTACTTGAATTGGTGCAGTAATTGTTTCTATATTTATCTCTGTTCCACCATTTACATTTGTACTTTGGATTTTCTTTCCTGATGGTAAATAAATATTAGCAGCATTTAACTCTGCATAAGCAATTAATTTTTGTCCATCTGATTCATATTCATAAATATTGGGAACAAAAATACTGTACGAAAAATTAGTTAATATAAATATTAGTGCTACAAAACTGCTAATTATATTAATGATTTTTCTTCTCATGGCTTTTCCCCCTATCTTTTGTTTTATTTCTTATTTATCAACATTTTTTCATATAACAATTAAAAAATGCGAGTCATAAGTTTTATGTTACTGTTTTCTACATTAATTATAACACAATTTTTATTTTTTGTAAAAATTTAGCCCCATTTCTCCTTTTTATCTACTTTTTTCCACAATTTCTACAATATCTGCAATGTATTCTCCAATTACTGGAATATTTAAAGTCACTATTTTTTGTAGTAATACAACTAAAACTGCTGTAATGATAGTTACACCTATTCCAATACCTACACCTCTTGATATCCCTGCAAGCAAATTTCTTTTAATAATCTCTTATTCCCGAAGCAAATAAGCCCATTCTACTAAGTTTCCCTCTTGTAAAATATTGCTTAATTTTTCCATTAATTTTTCTAGCTTATTTACTTTTTTGTTTTTTAACCACATAAAAAATCCACCTTAATTTTAGGGTGGATTTTTTTATTTTTTTTATTCAGTTTTATTTATATTAGAACAATTTACAGCTATAACTCTATATACAAAATTTATTCAACTTTATTAGTATCATTTGTATTTGTAGTATTTTCTTCTTTATTAATTTCTACCTTTTTCTTGTCCTCTTCTTGTTTTACAACTTCTAAAGAATTTATTAAATCTTGTAATTTTTTTACATCTTTTCCCATCATCTCCCAGTCATTATGGCTGTTAGAGTCTGTTAAATTTTTATTTGCTTTAATAATTGCTTCAATAAGACCTTCTACATCATCTGTATTTTCTACTTCAATATCTACTGCATATGTAGAAAGTAAATTTTCTAATGCTTTTGTTAATGTATCTCCAATTGCTACTTTATTACCAGATGCCACAACTACTTTTTTCAAAACTGGTACTTCTGATTCATTTAGCATTGTTTGATAAATTGGTTCTACACACAATAATGTATTATCAATTGGAACAATAATCATTTGTTTTGTTAATTTTGTTCCTGTTGTATTTAAAGCCTCCAACTCTGCTGAAATGGCTTCATCTTCTTCTATTTGCTTATCTAACTGCATTGGTCCTACAATATTGCTATCTGCTGAAAATTTATACAATTTTAGTTGATTTGTACCTTTTAACGTTGTTCCTACTAAATAAGAAATTATATTTTGTTTTTCGTCTGGTGTATATATTTGTAATAAGCCCAATTGCTCTTGATTCTCGGTTTTTACCATTGTGTAATATGGGCTTAAATATGTCCCAGTTGATTTTGTTGATTTAACACTATTATATTTTGCAATATCCCATAAGTCATCTGCTCTATATAATACATCTGGCTTTACATTATGATATACTTTTAGCACTTCTGCTTGTACTTTGTATAAGAATTCTGGATATACAAAATGACTTGATATATCTTCTGGTATTTCCTCATTTATATCTACAAATAGAGTATCATATATATTTCTGTACGCCATTGCAATAGGGTCTGTTCTATCTGTTATATAATATGATATTGTTCCATCATAGCTATCTACCAATACTTTTACAGAGTTTCTAATATAGTTAATATTTTCTTTCATGTTATCATGTTCAATAGATGTATATTGTGAATATGGATAACTGCTAGAAACAGTGTAAGCATCAATTACCCATACTATTTTTCCATCTTTTGTTATTACTGTATAAGGATTTTCATCATAAATTAAATATGGTAATGCTTTTTTTGCCCTTTGTATTATATTTCTATTTATTAAAATTTTACTATCATCTGTTATTTCATTTGAAAATGCTAAATTCCAATTTCCATTTGTTATTCCTAAAACAAGTCTATCCAAAAATCCTAATTGTAAACCTGCTTTACCCTGATAAATAGATGTATGGTCTGCTCCATTTTCTTCTGTATAATCATATTCTTGTTTATTTTTAGCATTTGTTGCTATAATTTCATTTGTTTCTAAACCAAAATATATACGGGGTTGTTCTATATTGATTTCTTCATCTATTCCAGATACCTCTTTTTGTACATATTGTACATTACCAGTTAATGTGCTTTTCGTCGCAGACGCTATAATTTCTCCCATTCCATGTGTATATTCATAAGTTTTATTGTTATAAGTTCTTCCTGAATTTTTAATTTCTCTTGGTGCTAAATAAACTACTTGGTCTTTTCCTTTAATTTTATATTTAGCTAAGTTAGCATTTCTATATGAAAAATATCCTGTACCTGTTTGGTTGTCTTCTAGTGTTTTTAATACTGCATCTTTACTAATAATTGGTATGTTATCAATTACATTACTATTCTTTTCTACCTCGTCATTGTTTATTGTTCCTGAATAACTTATATTACTTTCTTCTATATTTATATTGTATGCATTTTTAGTATTATTAATATTTTCAGCTATGTATTCTTTTTCTTTATCTAGTTCATTAGAACTAACAAATATTAAATCAAATGCCATCATAATAATAAATAATCCGACTAAATATGTTGGTATAAAAGCTAAATTCTTTAAAACTTTATTTGTATTCCCATCTTTAAAATACTTAATAGCACGATATGAAAAAATAATAATTACTACTGCAAAAATTGTATATCCCCACAATTTTACTGTAGTTTCTGTCATCCCTGCTCCAACAATGTCAACATTATCATTTATTGTTAGCAATTTACCAAATACCATATTTTGTGTGTTTAATATTGTCATTATTGCAATTCCAATAATAACTAATAATATGTTTCTTGTTAGTTTTTTCATAAATAAACTTTGTTTTAGCATTTTTCCGTCTATACCATCGAAAAATCTATTAAATACAATAACATAATAAAGTGCCATATAAATTGATATACCTACAAATAATACTGTAAAATATAATGCAAAAGTTTCTATTACTGGTTTTTGAAAAATGTAATAGGCTATATCCATTCCAAATATAGTATCTTGTATTCCAAATGATGTACTATTTATAAATAACATCAGTTTTTGCATTAATACATTTGATGCCACAATGCTTGAAATGGCTGATATTACTAATGCTAATGATTTATTTAATAACTTTGGCATTGGCTTTTCTTCTTTTTCAAAAAACGGCCTTAGACCTTTTTTTATTCCTCTATTTGTAAAATATATAATTATATATAATATTACAAAATTGATTGCCATAATAGCATATTTATATGTAATATTAGTATAAAAAATATCTATATATTGTTCTCCTAGTTCTTTAAATTCTAAGTAATTTCCCCTTAATTGAATATAACTAATTCCTGTAAATATTAGTAAAAACAATATAACTAATATCATTCTTGTTCTATTCTTTTCTTTTTTGTTTCTATCTCTTGTCTCTTTTGTGTTAGCTGTGTCCATTATAGTTTCTTGCTTTTTAGCATCTTCCACAAAATCTCCTCCTTTTTTCTAATACTTTTATTTAAAATTTATATTATGGCTTTAACAAAATCACTTGAATTAAATATTTCCATATCGTCAATTTGCTCTCCAATGCCTATAAATTTAACTGGTATTTTGTTTTCTTCTACAATTCCAATTACTACTCCCCCTTTTGCTGTACCATCTAGTTTTGTTAACACTAGCCCTGTTATATCTGTTTCTTCTTTAAAAGCTTTTACCTGTGAGATGGCATTTTGCCCTGTTGCTCCATCAATTACTAGTAACACTTCTTTGTCTGCTTCTTGCATTTCTTTATTAATTACTTTTTGTATTTTGTTTAATTCATCCATTAAATACTTTTTGTTATGCAATCTTCCTGCTGTATCTACAATTAAAACATCTGCTTCTTTTTCTCTTGTAATTTTTATTGCATCATAAACAACAGATGCAGGGTCTACTCCCTCTTCTCTTTTTACAATGTCTGCTTTAGCTCTCTTTGCCCATATTTCTAATTGTTCAACAGCTGCTGCACGGAAAGTATCTGCTGCTGCTACTACTACTTTTTTTCCATCTTTAATTAATCTATTTGCTATTTTCCCAATTGATGTAGTTTTTCCTACTCCATTTACTCCAACTACTAGAATTACAGATGGCTTGGTATTTAGATGTAAATTTATATCTGTTACATCTAATATTTTTTGCATTTCATCCCTTAAAGCCTGCTTTACTTCTTCCTCTTCTTGGATTTTTTCTTTTTTTATTCTTTCTCTTAAATTATTTATTATTTTAACTGATGTGTCTATTCCAATGTCTGACATAATTAATATTTCTTCTAATTCATTTAAAAAATCTTCATCTACTTTTTTAAAACTTTTGAATACATTGCTTATTTTTTCGTCAAATGAGCTTTTTGTTTTGTTCATTCCTTGTTTTAATTTATCAAAAAATCCCATGGTTCTCTCCTTTCTTTTGAAAATAACATATAATTTATTTTCACTTTAAGCCTACATAAACTTAAAATTTTATAGTTTTCCTATTTTTGCAAAACTATTGTAACATAGATTTGCTTTTTTTTCCATAGCATTAAAGAATTTTTTAAATCATTACACATTTCGACAAATTTTTCATTTTATTTCTGTTATACTAGTTTTTGTTGTATTTTTTTACAATAATATACTAAAGAGAAAGAGGTGTGATTGGTGACAGACAATATTATTGATTTCAACACAGTAAGAAATGGGAAAATGCTAAATGGATTAACTGTAACCGAAATCGGCAATATTAATATTACTGTATATGAAGAAGAAAATAGTAAATATGCTCTTTATTATATATTGCCTGATAGGAAAGAATTAATTCCTATTGTTGATTTACTTGATGAAACTCTTACTAATAATTGCTTTAAATTATCTCAAGAATTAAAAGTTAATAAGCTTTAGTAAAAATTTTTTAAACTATTGGTAATAGCAGAGTTAAACAACTCTGCTATTACCTTTTTATTAAAATTTTTACTATAAACAACTTTATTTAACACTTAAAGTTGTTTTTTTTATTTTTATGTATTATAATACACTTAAATAACTAAGATTTAATTAAAAATCATATTAAATAGGAGGAAAATTATGTCAAAAAATATTGATGTTTCAATCATTATGGGAAGTGACTCTGACTTACCTATAATGAAAGACTGTGCTAAATTTTTGGAACAAATGGGAATTTCTTATGAAATGAAAATCCTTTCTGTTCATCGTACACCAGAAAAAGCAACAAAATATGCAGAAGAACTAAAGCAAAATAATGTAAAAGTTATAATTGCTGGGGCTGGTGGTGCTGCTCACTTACCAGGTGTATTTGCAGCTATGGTTCCAACAGTGCCTGTAATTGGAATTCCAATTCACACAAAAACCTTAGGTGGTGTTGATTCTTTATATTCTATTGTTCAAATGCCATCTGGCATACCTGTTGCAACAGTCGCAATTAATGGTGCAAAAAATGCAGGTATCCTAGCCACATCTATTCTAGCAGTTGGAAATGAAGAACTTAAGAAAAAATTAGGTGATTTTAAAAATTCTTTGAAAGATGCAGTATCTCAAAAAGATGAAAAACTACAACAAATAGGATATGAAAAGTATCTTGCAGAATAAAATATAAACTGTCAAGTAATAAGCCATATAAAACTCTATGAATTTAATAATATTTTTGAAAGGAAGTAATAAATATGAAAAAAATTAGTAGTGGTAAAGTTCGTGAAATATATGAAGTAGATAATGACAAGCTTCTTCTTGTTGTATCTGACAGAGTTTCTGCCTTTGACTATATCTTGCCAAGCCCTATTCCAAACAAAGGAAAAGTTCTAAATCAAATTTCTAAATTTTGGTTTGATTCTTTAAAAGATGTTGTAACAAATCATGTTATATCTACTGACATTAAAGACTTTCCAGAGGAATTTCAAACCGAAGAATTTGAAGGAAGAAGTATGTTAGTTAAAAAATTAAAAATGATACCTGTTGAGTGTATTGTAAGAGGTTATATTACAGGTTCTGGTTGGAAAAGTTATCAAAATAATGGTACTATTTGTGGTATTACCCTTCCACAAGGATTACAAGAATCCCAAAAATTACCTGAACCAATTTTTACTCCAACTACAAAAGCTCAAGAAGGACATGATGAAAACATTTCTTTTGAAGAAGTATGTAATTTAATTGGAAAAGATTTAGCCGAAAACCTACGCAAAACAGCTATTGAAGTATATAAGAAAGGTGCTGAATATGCCTTAACTAAAGGAATTATTGTTGCTGATACTAAATTTGAATTTGGTGTAGACGAAAATGGTAATTTAGTACTTGGTGATGAAGTTCTTACTCCAGATTCTAGTAGATTTTGGCCTGCTAACGATTACCAAGTAGGAAAGGGGCAAAAAAGCTTTGATAAACAATATCTTCGTGATTGGATAAAATCTACAGGGTATGACCCAGAGGCTGGAACTCCAATTCCAGAGGATGTTATTACAACAACTTCTAATAAATATAAAGAAGCTTATGAAATGCTAACTGGCAAAAAATTTGAATAGGATTTGGGGACGGCCCCCAAATCCTACAAATCTATTTTCTCGAAACGGTCTTTGTCAATTTCATCTGGAACTTCAATTGGATATTTACCTGTAAAGCAACCATCACAAAATCCTTTTACCTTACAATCTTTAGTAATTTCTTTTAAGCTATCTAAGCTTAAAAACTCTAAGGAATCTGCTCCTATTTCTTCCCTGATTTGTTCAACAGTTTTACCATAAGCAATTAAATTCTTTTGTTTATCAACATCTGTTCCAAAATAGCAAATTCCAATAAATGGTGGAGCTGCAACTCTAATATGTACTTCTTTTGCCCCTGCTTCTTTTAGTGTTTTTATAATCCTAGTTATAGTTGTACCTCTTACAATAGAGTCATCTACCAAGACAATTTTTTTACCTTTTACTGTATGATGTAATGGATTTAATTTTAAATTGACTAATTTTTTCCTTTTGTTTTGTGTATTTTGTATAAATGTTCTACCTATATATTTACTTTTAATAAAAACAATATCATATGGAATTTTTGATTCTTTAGAATATCCAAGTGCTGCATCATTTCCAGAGTCTGGCACGCCTGCTACAATGTCTGCATCTACTGGCATTTGTCTTGCTAAACATCTTCCTGCATTTTCACGGAAAATGTGGACATTTATTCCATCAATAGTAGAGTCTGGCCTAGCAAAATAAATATATTCAAATACACACATTCCTTTTTTCTCATCTGGCAAAAACTTCTCACTTGTTACTTCATTATTCATAACTGTTACTACTTCTCCTGGCTCAATGTCACGCTCAAAAGTAGCTCCCATAATGTCTAATGCACAACTTTCTGAAGCAAATACTATATCATCATCTAAATATCCCATACAAAGAGGTTTAAATCCTTGTGGGTCTCTTACTGCTATCATTTTTTGAGGAGATAAGATTAATAGTGAATATGCACCTTTTATAATTTTCATAGTGTTTTTTACTGCTTCTTCAATAGAACCTGTTTTAAGCCTCTCCCTTACAATAACATGACATATAATTTCTGTATCACTTGTTGTTGTAAAAATTGCTCCTTGTTCTTCTAATTCCCTTTTAAGTTCTAAAGCATTTACTATATTACCATTATGAACAACTGCTAAATTACCTTTTTTGTGCCTAACTACCATAGGTTGTGCATTTTCTTTTTTGCTTTCACCTGTTGTAGAATAGCGAACATGACCAATTGCCATTTTCCCTTGTGGCATTGTACTTTGTACCTCTTTAGTAAAAACTTCTGAAACAAGTCCAATATCTTTATGAAAATGAATAATTCCATCTTCATTAATTGCAACACCACAGCTTTCTTCCCCTCTGTGTTGCAATCCTGATAAACCTACACAAACTTGTCCAATTAAATCTTCTTTTGTTTGTTTGGAATAAATCCCAAATACACCACACTCTTCTTTTATTTCATCAAACATCTTTATCTTCCTTCCTAATACTATACTATATTACAATTCATAGCTTCTATAATTTAAGTATGTGTAAGTGATTATATATTTTTTTATAGTTTTCCTTGCTGGGGCAGACTTTAAAATGATATTATAGGAAGTCTGCCCAAATCGCAGTCGCTTTTAGCTCCATTGGTCGCTGCGCGAATAACTTAAAAATATATAACACTTACTACATGAGTTTAGATTAGTTTAGCTGTGAGTAGTAACATAAATTTTTTTATTACCTAACTTATGAATTGTACATCTATTTGACTTTATCTTTTAGAAATGTTACACTACTATTAATATTATACCATATTATCAATAGGAGGTAAAATTTTATGTATCATTTAGTTGTTTTTGCTTCTGGTAATGGTTCTACTTTGCAAGCTGTAATTGATAGCATTAAAAACAATGAACTAGAAGCACAAATTGATTTAGTTGTATCTGACAATCCTAAAGCCTATGCCCTTGAAAGAGCCAAAGAAAATAATATAGACACTTACACAATTCAAAGTAAGGATTTTTCTAAAAGAGATTTAGAATTATCAAATGTACTTTCTGATTATTCTATTGACCTTATTGTACTTGCTGGTTATTTAAAAATGATTGGTCCTAAGCTCTTAGACAAATATACAATTATTAATACCCATCCTTCGCTACTTCCAAAATTCGGTGGCAAAGGAATGCATGGTATGCATGTCCATGAAGCAGTTATTCAAGCAAAAGAACAATATAGTGGTGCAACCATTCATTTTGTTAATCAAGAATATGACAAAGGCAATATTATTAGTCAAACTAAAGTTACAGTACTTCCATCAGATACTGCTAAAACATTATCCCAAAAAGTACAAGCTGCTGAAAAAATCCAGTTGATTGAAGTACTAAATCGTTTTGTACACCATGAAATTTAGTAGGATTTTGGGGCCGTCCCCAAATCCTATTTTTTAATGCTCGTATATTTCTCCTATGTCTTTTCTGTAATCTAGCTTTTCGTCTATGTTGTTTTCCATTGCTAAGTATGCTTTTTGTTTTGCTTCTTCTAATGTGTTTCCACATGTGTGGATTGCAAATAGTCTTGATGTTCCTACTGATTGATATTTATTGTCTTCTATTGGTTTTGTGCTTGCAAAGTATATTTTAGCACCTTTTTCTAATATTGCTTTTGTGTTTAAAGTAAATGTACATGGGTCACTTTTCTTAATTGCATAATCTTTGCTTACTACATAAACTGTAAAAGTGTAATTGCTTTTAAATTTGCAATTTTCTTTTGATAGGTTTTGTGCCCATATGTTTTCCATTACTTCACTAAATGGTGTTTCTAATGAGTTTAATACGTTTATTGCTTCTGGGTCACCAAATCTTGCATTAAATTCAATAAATTTTATTCCTTGTTTGCATTTGAAAAATCCACCATATATTACTCCTGTAAATTCTAAGTTGTCTTTATTTACAAATTTAATTGTATCTTCAATTAATTTGCTACATTCGTCAACATCTTTTTGCTCTAGAAATGGCAATAACCCATTTTCGAAACTTAGACATCCCATACCACCTGTTCCTGGTCCTTTGTCTTTGTCAAATCTATATGGATAGTCAAAAGTTGTTGGTGTTACTACAATATTTTTTCCATCTGTTAATGCCATTACTGTGAATTCTCTACCTTCTACTTTGTCTTGTACAATTACTCTACCGGTCTTCTTTTAAACAAGATTTGGCATATTCATATCCTTCTTGTTTTCCTTTAAAATGTATTCCACCTACTTTTACTCCTTTTCCTCCTGTTAGCCCCTCTGGTTTTACTACAAAACTGTCATCTTCATAATTTTTCATTGTTTCTTCTAATTGTTCTAAATTAGTAATTGCTGCATTTTTTATAATCATTTGTGGTGCTAATTTTTCTACAATTTCTAAAGCATATGTTTTGCTCCATTCTACTTTTGCTCCTTTAGATGTTGGTCCAAATGTTTTTAGACCCAAATTTCTTGCTAAATCAATTAATCCTTCTTGCAATAAATTGTCTTGACTGACAACGCAGGCTTCTATCTCGTTTTCTTTTACAAATTTTGTAACAAGTTCTTTGTCAAATGGGTCTCCTATTAGATATTTTCCATTTGATTTTTCTACTTCACTTGCAACAGATGGGTTAGCATATGGCATAATTGCATATAGTTCAAATCCTTTTGAAATTTGCTCTGCAAGTACTGCCTCACGCCCTCCATTACCTAATAATAAACATTTTTTCATAACTAATTCATTCCTTTCTTAAGAGTGATTAGTTGGAAAAGAATTAAATTTTGGCTAGGAAAACAAGTTTGAAATTTATGAGGCGT
>CATLUC010000038.1:10992-12345 GCA_950059165.1 uncultured Clostridium sp. | reverse complement strand
AAGAAATTCTAAAATTATTTTTTGGCACCCTTCCATCAATAGATGAACTCTTTCCAAAAAATAATTTAAGAATTTCTAATCTTATTTTGGTCGCATTCGTAATTTTTCAAAATAGACAAATAAGTGATTTTGAACGTGAGAGAGGCTCAAATTACACAATTAGATTTTCTGTAAAAGCTTAGCTTGTCCAAAATCTGTAATGGTTTTTAACCTCTGCTACTTAGGGCTATCTATGCTATTGCAAAAAACAATAGTTTATGCAATTGAGATTTTTATTTTTTTGCAGTAATTAGACCGGTTATTTGCAAAAAACTCTAAAATTTTAAACTTAAATTTAATTTCATCATTAGACTTATCAGAAATAAGAGCAAATTCTTCAGAAGACATATTATTTTCCATCAATTCTTTTGACTCATCTGGCACTACGCCAGAAGACACATCAACAAAACATAATGGAGGAAACATTACGCACCACCAATTTTGACCTTTTGCTTCTCCAATTTCTACTCTTAAAGCATCATAATAACCAGCTGGTAATGAAATATCACCATAATTTTTAGTAGGAAATTCAAAATTTCCAATATTAATTTTAACACTATAATTATAACCTTGTTCTTGTATAGTTTGAATAGCAATTTGTTCAAAAATATCTTTATTTTCTAAAACAAGTTCAATAGCTTCTTCCTTAGAAGTACAATTTCCACAAATAGAATTCATATAATTTAATAAATTATCACGAACAATATATTTTAAATCTTGGTCTTCTTTACTATCACTATTTGCAAGAACATGCAAACGAAATACACTTTGTGCTATATCAGTAGATACATGACTTGCATAAGAGAAAGCACAAATTGATGTATATATAAAAAGAAGGAAAGTTAATAACATTACCATTTTTAAATTTTTTTTCATAAGTTACCTCCAAAAACTATTTTTTCAAAAATATTCTTTACTATTAATTATTAACAAATTAGAAAATTTTATACTAAATAAGGATAAAAAATGCAAATAAAGAAAATAAATAAAAAATATTTGAAATTTATTTGAAATATTCTTGACATATTTGTAAAGAAATGGTAAAATTTACCAGTGGTCAAAAATGAAAAGAAAAGGGAGAATTTCAAATGAATAATATTGAGAAAACTAAAGAAAAAATATGTGCATTTTATGCAAGTGACTATCATTTTGAAATGATAAGTTTGCCATATATAGATAGGAAAATGGCAAGTGATAACGAAATTATTATCCTAACAGAAAATAATCTAGAAAATACAGTAAAAAATGTTTTAAACAAAATAAATATAAAAGAAGAAAAAAAGCAAAAAATATTAAAATTAAATTGGAAAAAAG
>CATLUC010000038.1:0-10982 GCA_950059165.1 uncultured Clostridium sp. | reverse complement strand
ATTTATAAAAGGAAAAGAAAATTATATAAATAATACTAATAAAAATATAGAAAAATATTTACCACAAGAAAAAGAAGTAAAAATAATAGATTGCTATAATATTGAAGAAATTGGAGAAAATGCAAGTAAAGTAGTCGAAAGATATAATAAAATATTACAAACTACTGGAGAAAAGGAAATAGTATAATTATTAAAAACTAGTACTACAAATTTATCTAATAAATTTGTAGTACTAACAAGTTAAAAAGAAAAAATTGATTAAATTTAATACAAAAAATTAGCCATAGATTTAATACCTAGGGCTTTTTTGAATTTCACTTTTTAAGTCCATTTATTTGTGTATAAAAATAATAATTATAGATTATAATACATAGTTATTAATAAATAGAAAAAAAATATAAAAACAGTTGCTAATTTTTGCAAAATAGTGTATAAATAATTAGGATATAAGGAAAGGAAGAATAGCTATGGACGATAAATTAGAAGAAATAAAAAATATCTTAAAAAAATATGGTCAAGAACACCTATTAAACCACTATGAACAACTTGATGAGATGCACAAAAAAGAATTAATAAATCAAATTAAAGAAATTAAATTTGAACTAGTAAATAGTTTATACCAAAACGTAGGAAAAAAAGAAAAACAAGAAGATAAAATAACACCAATTGAATATTTAGACAAATACAAATTATATGATGATTATAAATATTATGAGAATATAGGTAAAAAAGCAATTATGGAAGGAAAACTTGCAGCAGTAACAATGGCAGGAGGGCAAGGAACAAGACTAGGGCACAAAGGGCCAAAAGGAACATATGACATAGGGCTTGCATCACATAAATCACTATTTGAATTACTATGTGACCATTTAAAAGAAGAAGGAAAAAAGTACAATGTTACAATTCCATGGTTTATCATGACAAGTAAAGAAAACAACAAAGAAACCATCGAATTTTTTGAAAAAAATAGATACTTTGGATATCAAAAAAATAAAAACATATTCTTCTTCAACCAAGGAGAATTACCAATGATGGACACAGAAGGAAAAATATTAATAGGTGAAGATGGACTAATAAAGCAGGCAGCAGACGGACATGGAGGAATTTACGAATCACTTCTAAAAACTGGAATGACCAAAGAAATGAAGCAAATGGGAATAGAATGGGTATTTATTGCAGGGGTAGATAACTGCCTAGCAAAAATGGTAGACCCAGTTTTAATGGGAATTGCAATAGACAAAGAAGTAACAGTAGCTTGTAAATCTGTTGTAAAAGCAAATCCACAAGAAAAAGTAGGAGTATTTTGTAGAAGAAACGGAAAACCAAATGTAATAGAATATTCAGAAATAACAGAAGAAATGGCACAAGCAACAGACGAAAACGGAGAACTATTATATGGAGAATCCCATATACTATGCAATTTATTCAAAGTAGATGCAGTAGAAAGAATGGGAGCAACGCCACTACCATATCATGTAGCCTATAAAAAAGCAAGCTATATAGACAAAGACGGAAAACTAATAGAGCCAACATCGCCAAATGCATATAAATTTGAAGCATTTTTGTTTGATGCATTTGGAGAAGTAGATGATATGGCAATTCTAAGAGTAAAAAGAGAAGAAGAATTTGCACCAGTAAAAAATGCAGATGCAGCAGGAGTAGACTGCCCAAAAACTGCAAGGGAGTTATATCAAAAATTTAAAATGTGAAATTGGGGACGTTTCCTTTTTCACATTTTTGTGAAATTTGGGACACATCTTAATAGAATCCCAAAATCTTATAAAAAATGAGACATTTGAGTACTGTCCCTAATGTCTCAAAAGGAGAAAAGTTGAAAAATAATTACAATTTTGGCGTCGTCAAACTGCATTTTAAATTTAATCAGCGTACAGATAGTACGCCTCATAAATTTAAAACTTGTTTTCCTAGCCAAAATTTAATTCTTTTCCAACTAGATTTGTGCTTAGAAAGGAATGAGATTAAATGAATTACAAAGAAGAGTATAAAAAATGGTGTGAAAGCCTAGAATTTGATGAAGAAACTAAAAAAGAATTATTAGCAATTAAAGAGGACGAAAAAGAAATAGAAGATAGATTTTATAAAGAATTGGAATTTGGAACAGCAGGATTAAGGGGAATTATAGGGGCTGGAACAAATAGAATGAACAAATATACAGTAGGAAAAGCTACACAAGGACTTGCAAATTATATAATAGAGCAAGGAACACAAAATAAGGGTGTGCTAATTAGCTATGACTCTAGGAAAATGTCAAAAGAATTCAGTATGCAAACAGCACTTATATTATGTGCAAATGGAATAAAAGCATATTTGTTTGAAAACCTAAGACCTGTGCCAGAATTATCTTTTGCCATAAGAGACTTAGGATGTACAGCAGGGGTTATGATTACAGCAAGCCACAACCCACCAAAATATAATGGGTACAAAGTATATTGGGACGATGGGGCACAAATTGTATCACCAAGAGATAAAGACATAATAAGTAAAGTAAGAGCAGTAGAAAGTTTCAAAGATATAAAACAAATAACAAAAGAAGAGGCAGCCAAACAAGGTCTATTAACCATAATTGGGACAGAAATGGATGATAAATACCTAAATATTTTAAAAAGCAAAATATTAAATCCACAAGTTGTAAAAGAGCAGGGGAAAAAATTAAAAGTAGTATATACACCTTTACATGGAACAGGAAATACAATAGCATCAAGGCTTTTAAAAGAAATAGGTTTGGAAAATGTATATGTTGTACCTGAACAAAGTGAGCCAGATGGTAACTTTCCAACAGTTGAATATCCAAATCCAGAAGACCCAAAAGCATTCAAATTAGCATTAGAATTAGCAAAAAAAGTAGATGCAGATGTTGTTTTAGCAACTGACCCAGACGCTGACCGTCTAGGGATATTTGCAAAAGACGGTGTAACAGGAAAATACATGAATTATACAGGAAATATGTCAGCACTACTTATTGCAGAATACAGAATATCACAAATGCAAGAAAAGAAAATATTACCAAGTGATGGAATGTTTATAACAACAATAGTATCTTCAAACTTAGCAAAAGCAATTGCAAAAAACTATAAGCTAGAATGTATTGAAGTATTAACAGGCTTCAAAAACATAGGAGCTGTAATGAAAAAAGCAGAAGAGAATAAAGATAAAACATATGTATTTGGATATGAAGAAAGCTATGGTTGTTTAATTGGAGATTATGCAAGAGATAAAGATGGTATTGCAGCAGTTATGGCACTTTGCGAAGCAGCTTGTTACTACAAATCACAAAATAAAACTTTATGGGATGCAATGAATGATATCTATGAAAAATATGGATATTACAAAGAAGCACAGCCATCAATTGTAAGAGAAGGACCACAAGGTGCAAAAGAAATCCAAGAAATGATGACAAAAATGAGAAATACAGAGGTTAAAAAAATAGGACATTACAAATTATTAACATTTAAAGATGTAGAAAAAGACACAGTAAAAAACATGGAAACAGGTGAAATTACAAAAACAGGATTACCACAATCAAATGTATTATATTATGAGCTAGAAGATGATGCTTGGTGTTGCATAAGACCATCTGGAACAGAACCAAAAATCAAATTATACATGGGTGTAAAAGGCACATCAAAACAAGATGCAGAGCAAAAAATACAAGAACTTGAAAAGGCAATGATGGAAATTGCAAATAAATAAAATAAAAAGTGTCGCTATTTAGGACGTTTCCTTTGCGACATTTTTTATTTAATAGCATATAAAAAAATACACAATATTATGCATCAACATATTTACATAAATTGCATTTAAAAATAAAATTATAAAACAACTTGTCATTAAATAATATATAATATATTATGCTAAAAGAAGATAAAAAATATATACTAAAAGTTGAAAAGAATAAAAAAGCAATATTAGGAAAAACTAATGAAAAAAATATTAGGGGGAATAAGCAATGGTACAAAAAAAATCTAGAGGAATAACATTAATTGTTTTAGTAATTACAATTATCATTTTACTAATTTTAGCAGGTGTAACAATTGCTCTTATTTCACGGAGAAAATGGGATATTAAATAAATCAACAACAGCAAAAAATGAAACTAATAAACAAACAGCAACAGAAATTATCAATTTAAAAATAACTAAGGCACAAATTGAAAATTATTCCCAAAAACAACAAATGCCTACATTAAAGGAATTATCCTTGATACTAAAAGAAGATGAGGAAATAGAATATATACTAGAAAGTAGCAAACTTGCAAGTGTAGAGTATGGCATAAATAGTGATAATCCAAGTAAAATTTATATAAAATTAAAAGAATATCCTTATGAATTTGAGATAAATTCTTCATTAGAGATTGCAAGTATTGATGGATTAGTAGAACAAGAGAAACTAGAAGTAAGTACAGTACCTACATCAGAAATAACATATAACACTACTTATATAGATAATTCAAGTGACCTTACTTGGGTTGATATTAGAAAATATGGTAATATTGTAATGTTAAATTATAGTCTAAAAGTAAAAAAAGATATTCCTAATTCAAGTACAATTCTCTTTTCTGGAATTCCTGAGGCTTTGACAGATGTTAATTTTCTAGCTATATCAACATATAATGATGTTTTTTCTATTCGTAGTAAAATAGTTGGAACTGATGTACAATTATTTTGGGCAGGAAAAACCATATCAACTCAAAATAATAACAATACATTAGAAGGTGGTGTTGTTTATATTTCAAATAATTAAAAAAGAAATGGGTGCATTTTCTTTTTTATAAATCTGATAATACCATACAAAAAATGTCGCAAAGGAAACGTCCCTAACGCGACATTTTCCAATCATCCAAATTTCTTTGAATTGCACCAAACAAATTAGCACGAACCATAGGGATACTTTTAGTTAAAGTAAAAATCAATTCTTTCATACTTTCTCTTTTTGAAGTACCGATCCATTGGGCAAACTTTTGGCATAACAGATATATTATTTTTGCGAATAAAGCTTCTAATTTCCTTTTCTGGTGTATAAATCAAAGGTCTAATTAATGTGATTTTAGAGCGATCCATGAAACTTACAGGAGAAAAAGTTCCAATATTTCCAGTATAAAGCAAATTTAGCAAAAACGTTTCTAAAACATCATCTTGATTATGTCCTAAAGCAATTTTATTGCAATTTTCTCGAATTGCAATAGAATTTATAACACCCCTACGCAAATTTGCACACAAAGAACATGGATTTTTTTCTTTTCTAATATCAAAAACAATTTCCTTTGCATTACTCTTTTCAATAAACAATGGGATTTCTAAATTATCACAAATATTTTGTAAAAAAGTAGTATCAAAAAATTCAAATCCAGGATTTATGCTAATAGCAATAATTTCAAACTTTTTTGGATAAAACCTTTGAAGAGCTTTAAAACTCATAAGCAAAGTAATAGAATCCTTACCACCAGACAAACAAACAGCGATTTTGTCGCCATCTTGTATCATTTTATATTCTTCAATAGCCTTTCTCATATGACTTAAAATTCTTTGCATAAAACCAATCCTTTCTGCTCATTTTTAAATGTATAGAGTTATAAAATAAATTATCCAAATTAAGCTGACAATTCTAATTAAAGCCATAATGTTTATAATAATAATTAAGACATTTAGCCATATATGGAACTTCTACATCATAATATTTAGCTATTTGGGTTGCAGTAGTTAATCCTTTTTGCATCAATTTTTTAATTTCTTCATAAGGAAAAAATTCTTCCCAAGCTTTTTTATCAGCTTTGTATTCCATTTCTTCAATCAATTCAAATGGGCTATTTGTATGATAATAAGCACCAGCCATATAGTGACCTAGTTCCTGAATTAAAATTGTATTTTCAGCAGTTTTAGTTTTTACTTTGTTGTCATCTATGATGATAACAGTAGTGTTCTCATAATGAGCTATCATACCACTTGCAGAATGCAAATGATGCTTAATATAATGAATATTTTCTTGTTTCATTTTTTTATATAGCTCATTTTTCTTCATTTTTTTGTTTAGCTAATAATCCTTCTATAATATTTTTTGCAATTTCTTGATTTTCTTTGTTTAATCCCTTAATGCCACTAGCAAAAGCAATATCGAGTTTATCTAAACTAACACCATGCCAATCACGAATATCTGATACACCCATTAAATAATCGATAGAACAATTAAACAATTCTGACATTTGTAATTTGATGTCATCACTTGGGCAAATCAAGCCTTTTTCATAATTTGCAATACTAGATTTTCCTTTTAATCCAAGCTTTAGAGCCAATTCTTCTTGTGTTAAATTTAATTCTTTTCGTAACATTTTTATTCGATTTCCTATCATAATTTTATCTATTTCCATAGTTACCTCTAATTAATTAATTTATTTGCTATATTATATCACAAGGTTCAACTAAAGTAAACATTGTATATATTCAAGAAATTCTAAAAGTATTTTTTAGCACATTTCCATTAATAGATGAACTTTTTCCAATAAATAATTTTAGAAAAAGACAAATTTTGACAAAATTTAACAAAAAAAGTATTGACAGTTCAATTATAATATACTATAATAAATTAAACAAAAAAAGTGCCAAATAAAATATATAAAATTTATTATGTGCCTTATAAGAAAGGAAGGATAGCAAGTATGCGAAAAGAACAATCTATAATAATAAAAAAGACAAAAAAAGGAATTAATATATTTTTTTACATTAAAAGTTCAATTACAATATACAAACCGAAGAGGAAAAATGTCAAAATATGTAGAAAAGTGAAATTAATTGTATTATAAAAAATATATAATCACATTCCTAGTACCTACTTTTTTTCTTAATAATATGATAAAAAAATATGGTATAATTTTAGTTGTAGTAGAGCAATAAAACATTGTTACAAAAGATAATAAGGGGAAGGTGATTAAATATGATACATAATTTTGAAAAATTAAGAAAAAAGTTAGATGAAAGCATAGAAACAACAGGAATATCATCTGAAAAGACAAGAAAGATTAGCATAAGATACAATGAATTAGTAAATAATTATTATGAAAAAGAAAAACAATATCATACAGGAAATTTCATGCATGAAAAATATTTAGAATCAATACAAAATTTAAGAAAGGTAACAAAAGATTTCGTGAAATTTCCCACAATTAAGGAATGGAATTATTATGCTAAACAAAATAATTTATTAAATACAGAAAGTTTAAAATATATTAGTGGAAACACATGGCATGAGTTAAGAAACAAAATATTAGGGTAATAGCTAAAAAATAAACTTTAAATAGTATTTATAAAAATCGAAAAACTTTTTAGAAAAATTTCGCACTGTTTTCAAGACATTGCGAAATTTTTTGTCGAAAGAGGGTTTTGTTTTTTACAATTTAATATAGTATAATAAAAAAATATAAAAACAAGAAGATAGCTTAAGACCACTAAACCTTGCTATCTTCTTACAACTAGCACACTTAAAAAGTGTACCACTATTAGTATACCCTTTTTAAGTATGAAAGTCAAATAATTTTTCTATACGAAAGAGGGGTTTTTCTTTATGAAAAGGATAACATTAGATAAATTTGTCGGAAAAAGGTTTAAGGAAAACAAGAAAAAATTTACAAAAGAAGAATGGAAAATAATAAAATCTTATCCACAAATAGTGAAAAAGATATATTTATTGGGGTTTATTAATGCAAAGGAGTGTTATGAAAAAAGGGAATAAAATAGATTTACTTCGTTGGTGTGCCTAAGGGGACTCGAACCTCTATCGCCCGCTTAGGAGGCGGGTGCTCTATCCTGTTGAGCTATAAGCACATATTTAATAGCAAATCGCAATAAATTACACAAATTCATATATTTAACAACACAATTTTATCATTTTATTTTCATATTGTCAATTTGCAAACTAAAAACTAATATGCTAAAATAACAACAAGATTAAAACCAAAATTTTTCATATATAAAGGTGACAAAAAATATTGTGTAAAAAAATAAGAGGAGAAATGATGCAAGAAAAAGAAAAATTTATGGAAGAAGCCATAAAAGAGGCAAAAAAAGCAGCAAAAAAATTAGAAGTACCAGTAGGGTGTGTAATAGTAAAAAACGGAGAAATAATTGCAAAAGCACACAACCAAAAAGAAACAAAACTAGACACAACAAAGCATGCAGAAATTATAGCAATACAAAAAGCAAGTAAAAAACTAGAAGCATGGAGACTATTAGATTGTGAAATGTATGTTACATTAGAGCCATGTTCTATGTGTGCAGGAGCAATGATACAATCAAGAATAAAAAAAGTTTACATAGGAGCAAAAGACGAAAAAACTGGAGCCTGTGGTTCGGTTTTAAACCTATTGCAAGACTATCCATTCAACCATAAAATAGAAATAGAAACAGGAATAAAAAAAGAAGAATGTGAGAAAATATTAAAAGAATTCTTTAAAAATCTTAGGAAATTAAAGAAATAATCCATATATTTTATTGTAAAATCACAAAAAAGTAAAGATGTATGCCCAATTTCACAAAGGAGGAAACATGATTAGAAATATAAAAAATATAATAAATAAAAAGTATTTTCGTAGAGTTATGGTAACAACTATAATAGCCATTATATTATTTTTAATAGGAATGTTCATTTTAAAATATAATATAGAAGGTGAAACAAATTTACCATTTACTATTTCAAAAATAGCAATTATCAGTTCAGGAGAGGGAACTGACAAAGAAACAACAGATACAAAATGGGCATTTGACATCTACCAAAGTAATGACATATTTATATATATAGATAAAAATCAGAGTTATAGTAAAACAGAGATAATCAAAAATGTTAAAATTGATAATATACAAATAAATGCCATAAAAAAAGACAACATAAAAATATATAGACCAGAGGAACAAGAAGAAAATGTGATTTTTAAAAATAAGGAAGAAAATATAGTTCAAAATTTGGAATATATAGGAGATATGCAATCTAATTTAAAACAAATGAAAATTTCTAATCAAGGTGGAATTATAGCATTTAGATGTTCAAATGACAACTTAAAACAATTTACATCAAATGATGAAGAAATCAATCATCAGGAGTTACTAAAAAAGGCTGAAATTAACAAAGAGGAATTGAATGTGAACATAATGTTCGATTTAGCATTACAACTAGAAGCAGGAAAAACATATAAAACAACCATTAGTTTAGATTTGCCAGTAGATGATGTAATTGAAAAAGGTACAACATCTAAAGAAATAACACATTTGAATGTAAAATGGGAACGTATGTGACGATAGGGACGTTTCCTTTTTCACATTTTTGTGAAATTTGGGACATATCTTATAATGTTACAATTCACAACTATTTCAAATCTAATAATAAAACTGTAATATATGAATATTTTTAATCATTTTAATATTATTGATATTTATATTCTCTATAAGCTTTTACAATATCTTTTGCCATTCCGTCATATGGTTGCATTACACAAGCATTTAATTTATTGTCTGTAATTTGGATTGCATCCATTAGCTCATTATCTGGTATTTCTCCTATAGTATTGAAGCTTGGAAAATTGTCTTGTAATTTTTCTTTCATTTTTCTTATCAATTCAAGTCCTGGCATATCGTTATAATTATATTCGGAAAATGCTATTTTTGGTTTTAATTCTACAATTTTATTATATGTACCATTTCCATCAGTTGCAGTTCCAACTACTTCTATGTACTCTAAATTGCTTATTGAATTTATTATAGCATTTCTAATCTTTTCATCATTATGAGCCACTATTGTTCTTATCTTTTCCATTTTTTTATCTCCCCTTTTATTTATACATTCCATTAAGTTTTGGTATAATGCATTTCCTTTTTTTATATCTTTCCCATCTTCTGTTTTTATAATATCTCCATTTGCTACAATCAATATACTTTCTTCAAGTTCCTTTTCTTTCTTATAGCCAATATTACTTATATTTTCGAACTTCTTAAAAGTTCCTTTTTTAGTATCAAATTCATCATCTGTTATTTCAAAAAGATTTCTGTTTTTTTTTGATGTTTCTCTTATTGGCATAAATTTAAAAAACTTCCATGTGTTTATTTTGTAGTTATTTAAAAAATCCCCCAAATCATCTAATTGGTTTATATTTTCCTTACTAACAACTGTATTGATGTTCAATTTTAGTTCTTTGTCTTTTACATAGTCTAGCACTTCTTTTATGTCTTTGTAGTGGTTTATCCCTCTTCCTAATTCTAAATTTGTTTGACTGTCTATTGAATCGATAGATAATACTAAATAATCTAAATTATCACATATTTCCTCTTTATGATTACTCTGTGCTAGTAACAATCCATTCGTTATCAATTTATTTGTTATGCCATTTTCTTTTGCTAATTTCATTAAAGGAACTACATTTGGATATAAAAGAGCTTCTCCTCCTGTCCATGTAATGTCTGTTATGCCTTCTTGAATTAAGTTCTTTAATATTCTTTCGTTTTTTTCATAATCTAAGTCATTGACATTTAAAAACCTATGACAGTACTTACAATTTTGATTACACTTTGCTGTAATATTCCAGCATACTTTTTTTCTTGTCATTTTTCATTCCTCTTTTCTAATAAATTTGTACATTAAAATTATATATGCAAATGTCTAAAAAACTATTCTAAAATTTTTAATAGGTATTAAAAAATATTTAACACACGTAAAAAAGAATATCTCTTTTATTCGAGATATTCCAATCTTCATTATATTTACAAATTTTTTAACTATTTTCATTTATCAAATCAATAATATCTTGATTTATTCTTGCAGCACCTGAAACATATGTATTATCCATTGAAGCCCCACGACATATACCAACAACATAATTATCTGATGTTCTTACAAATGGGCCACCACTAAGCCCATTAGATGACCTTGCAGAGCTTTCAAAGTATCCATTATAAGTATTTAATATTGAACCTTGCGTATATACTTGTG
>CATLUC010000037.1 GCA_950059165.1 uncultured Clostridium sp. | reverse complement strand
TTGCTATTGCTACTCCTGCTAATATTAGTAATATTATTACTGTTACTATTAATGCTATTAATGTTATACCTTTTTCATTTTTACATTTTCTAAGTCCTCTAATATATTCATTTCATCCATTTTCTTATCCTCCTATTAATTTATTTGGCATCAATCATCTCTTGGAATTCTGTTTCACTAATAATTGTAACTCCTAAAGCTTGTGCTTTGGTTAGCTTGCTTCCTGCCTCTTCTCCAGCTAGCACATAGTCTGTTTTTTTAGATACACTACTAGAGGTTCTGCCACCATATTTTTCTATTAGGTTTGCCACCT
Organism: uncultured Clostridium sp.; assembly: GCA_950059165.1. Taxonomy (GTDB): domain Bacteria; phylum Bacillota; class Clostridia; order TANB77; family CAG-508; genus CAG-269. The sequence continues at coordinate 12,137 of CATLUC010000037.1, read as the reverse complement.
CTCCTCTTGTATAATTCTCAAGTGTTCCCGTTAGTACAAAGGTTTTTCCCTCAAAACGGTTGTCTGAATTCTCTTCTTCCTTTGATGTGACATTTACTCCTGCTTTTTTTAGTTTTTCTATTAGGTCTATTGTTTGTTCTTGGCTAAAAAATTCTACAATGCTATTTGCTACAATCTCGCCTATGTCATTTATTTGGCTTAAGTCTTCGCTAGTTGCTTTTATTAGGTTGTCAATTGTTTTGTATTTCTTAGCTAATAATTTTGATGCTTTTGTTCCTACATGACGTATTCCTAAGGCTGTAATTAGCCTATATAAATCGTTTTCTTTACTTTTGTTTATGCTATCTATTAGGTTTTGTGCAAATTTTTGACCATTCTTTTTTAATGATGCTATATCTTCTAGTTTTAATGTGTATATATCTGCAATGTTTTCAATTAAGCTTTTTTCTTGTAGTTGTGCTATAATGTTTTCCCCTAGTCCATCTATGTTCATTGCTTCTCTTGATACAAAATGTACTAAGTTTCTAAATAGTTTTGCTGGGCATTCAATTCCTGTACATCTAATTGCTGCTTCTCCGTTCTTCTCTAACTGCTTTTGCTCCACAAACTGGGCATATTTTTGGCATTTCAAATGCTAGTTCTTCACCTGTTCTTTTGTATTTTTTTACTTCTACAATTTCAGGTATAACATCACCTGCTTTTTGTACTACAACAATGTCACCTATTTTTAGTTCTTTTTCTTTGATAAAATCTTCGTTGTGTAATGTTGTTTTTGATATTGTTGAGCCTGCTACTTTAACTGGCTCTAAAATTGCCATTGGTGTAATAACTCCTGTTCTTCCAACTTGACAGACAATGTCCTTTAGTTTTGTTTCTTTTTTTTCTGGTGGATATTTATAAGCAACTGCCCACCTTGGTGTTTTGGCAGTATTTCCTAGTATTTCCCTAAATTTTAGATTATCTACTTTGACAACTGCTCCATCAATTCCAAATGTAAGGTTTTCTCTATCTTCTCCTATTTTTTCAATTGCTTGTTTAATTTCATCTATTGTTTTACAATAAATACGTACAGGGTTTACATTAAATCCTAATTTGTTTAAATATTCTAGTTCTTCATAATGTGAGTTGAACTCTTTTCCTTCTATTTTTTGTACATTAAAAATGTAAATATCTAATGGTCTTGTTTTTGTTATATTACTATCTAACTGCCTTAATGACCCTGCTGCTGCATTTCTAGCATTTGCAAATAATTCTTCTTCATTTTCTTCTCTTTCTTGGTTCATTTTTTCGAAGTCTTCTTTTGCAATAAACACTTCTCCTCTAACAGTTATATCAATTTTGTCTTTTATTTTTTGAGGTATAGTTTTTACAGTTTTTAGGTTGTTTGTTACATCTTCACCAACTTGTCCATTTCCCCTTGTTGCTCCTCTTGTTAATTCTCCATTTTTGTATTCTAAACTAGCTGACAAACCATCTATTTTTGTTTCTACTACATATGTTAATTGCTCAATTCCATTTTCTTTTGCTTTTTGTTCCATTCTATTTGTAAAATCTTCAACATCTTCTAGGCTAAAAACATCTTGCAAGCTAAGCAAAGGCACTTCATGTGTTACTTTTTGAAATCCTTCTTTTACAGTTCCTCCTACTTTTTGTGTTAAAGATTTTTCAGATTGAAACTCTGGAAACTCCTTTTCTAAATTTCTTAGTTCTAACATTAACATATCATATTCAAAGTCTGATATTTCTGGCTTGTCATCATCATAGTATTTTTTTGCATGGTATTCTACTTGTTTTCTTAAATTTTCAATTCTTTCTTTGGCTTGTTTTTTATTCACTTTGCCCACCTCTTATTTTGTTTTTCTTATTATATACAATTTAAAGAAAAAAATAAAGGAATTTTAAGATTTTTCTCTTTGGATTTTAAATGATTTGTTCACATATCAATTTTATATAAGAAAAATCATTGAAAATACGTATGTAAATTCAATGATTTTTGTTTTTATATATTAGATAATTAAGCTCTGTCCATTTTGTCTTATTCTGCTTTAGCAAATAAGATTAACCTTGCACTACTATCGTCTGTACAAGTTGATAGTGTTATTTCAGGAACTCCACCTGTATCTCTTTGATAGAAAGATGTATCTTCTGGTGTTGTTTCAAATTTATTGTAAATTGTATATGTCATTTTATTACCATTATTGTCAGTTATATAGATTTTATCCCCTACATTTAATTTTTTGTTATTAGAGAAGAATAAACCATTTCTATAATTATGACCAATAATTACTGTATTATATGGTTCATTTAACTCACCTGATGATGGATAAAGTCTTGCAACTGCTGCTTCTATTGAGCTTTTTGTTACTTTTTCTAATACTGGATATTTTAAACTTGTTGTAGGTATTTCTATTGTTCCTAAAACACCAAATCCTTTATATGTTGGTCTTTTATTATTTGAACCAGAAGATGCTGAATTTCCATCTGCTGCTTTTATTTCGTCAAATGGATTTCCTTCTTCATTTCCTGAATTGTTTTCTTCATCTGTTACATTTCCATCTTCTATTTCTCCTTGAAAATTATCAACAAAATCAGATGTGTCTTTTGTAACCATATAATTTTGATAATAGTCATATCCTAAAAACCCTAATAATCCAACAATAGCAACTATTACTATCACTAAAATTATTGTTAATACTTTACTATATTTACTCTCAAACATAACTTTTTACCTCCGTATCTTTTTACATCTACATTAATTATACCACATTTATTTTAAAAAGTGTATAGTTTTATGCAATTTTCTCTCCAAATTGTTTGCCTGCTAATATATGGAAATGTAAATGCATTACTGTTTGTCCACCATTTTTACCACAGTTTACAACAACACGATATCCATCTTGTTTAAATCCTTCATCTTCTGCTATTTTATTAATTACACTATATATTTTTCCTATAATAGCCTCATCTTCTTTTTCCATATGTGCTAAAGAAGTGATATGCTTCTTTGGTATAACTAAAATATGAATTGGAGCTGATGGTTTTATATCATGAAAAGCTAGAATTTCTTCATCTTCATAAACCTTGTTAGATGGTACTTCCCCTTTTATAATTTTACAAAATAAACAATCTTCCATTTTTTATTCTCCTCTCAAAACTAGGATTCGGGGACGGCCCCAAAATCCTACTTTTTAAAATAGGATTTTGGGGCCGTCCCCGAATCCTACCCGAATCCTATTTTATTAAAACTGCTTTTATTCTTCTAATTCCTGATGAACTAGATTCTTCTTTTTTTATTTTGAATGTTCCTAATTCTTTTGTGTTTTTAACATGAGGCCCACCACATAGTTCTTTAGATACATTTCCTATGCTATATACAGTTACAATGTCTGGGTATTTTTCAATAAACATACATTCTGCACCAGATGCTATTGCTTCTTCTTTTTTCATTTCTTGTTTTGTTACTTCTAATCCCTCTTGTATCCATTTGTTAACCAAGTCTTCAACTGCTTTTTTTTCTTCGTCTGTTAGTTTATGGTCACAATTGAAGTCAAACCTCATTCTATCTACTGTGATGTTTGAACCTCTTTGATGTGCATTTTTTCCAATTATTTGCTTTAATGCTGCATTTAGTAAATGTGTTGCTGTATGGTAACAAATTGTTTCATCTGTTGTTTCAGCAAGTCCACCTTTAAATTTTTGCTCTGAACCTTGTCTTGATTTTTCTTGATGTTTCCTAAATAGTTCATTAAAATGTTCTAAATCTACTTCATATCCATTTTCTTCTGCTAATTCTTTTGTAACTTCTGGTGGAAAACCATATGTATCATATAGTTTAAATACAATTTCTCCTGCAATTTTTTTACTTTTATTTTGTTCACACTTTTGAATTTCCTTTTCAAATTCTCTTTCACCTTTTGTTAGTGTTTTTACAAATTTGTCTTTTTCTTCTAATATGACATTTTTTATTGTATCTTTGTTTTTTTCTAATTCTGGATACATTTGTTTTAGGTTTTCCACATTTATATCTATTAATGTTGATAATTCTTCTAAATTAATTTGTAATTTGTTTAGATGTCTTATCATTCTTCTAATTAGTCTTCTTAGTACATATCCTCTATCTATATTGCTTGGTCTTCCACCATCTGCTATAATCATCATACTAGAACGTAAATGTTCTGCTACAATTCTTCTACTTTCTATCAAGTCTTGTTTTTGTAATTCTTCTAATTTTTTCATAATTGGGCTAAATATTTCTGTGTCAAAAGGTGTTTCTTTACCTTGTAATAACATCGTCATACGTTCTAATCCAAGCCCTGTATCTACGTTTTTCTTTGTTAATTTGGAATAACCATTTTTGTCTTTAAAATATTCCATAAAAACATTGTTCCAAATTTCTACATATTTACCACAATCACATGATGGCTGGCAATTTTCAGAACAAGCTGGTTTACCAGTATCATAAAACATTTCAGTATCAGGTCCACATGGTCCTTCTTCTCCTGCAATCCACCAGTTATCATCTTTTCCATAAAAATAAATTCTGTTTTCTGGAATTCCTACCTTTTTCCAAACATCTGCTGAAACTGTGTCTCTTGGACAGTCATCGTCTCCTGCAAAACAGGTTACAGATAGTTTTTCTACTGGAATTCCTAGCTCTTTTGTTAGAAATTCAAAACTCATTGTTATTGATTCTTCTTTAAAATAGTCTCCTAATGACCAGTTTCCAAGCATTTCAAAATATGTTAGGTGACGGTTATCTCCTACTTCGTCTATGTCATTTGTTCTAACACATTTTTGGTAATCTGTAAGGCGTGTCCCCTCTGGATGCTTTTCTCCTAATAAGTATGGCACTAATGGTTGCATTCCAGCTGTTGTAAATAGTACTGATGGGTCGTTTTCTGGAATTAATGGTGCAGATGGAATAACGCTGTGTCCATGATTTTTAAAAAAGTTTAGATATTTGTTTCTAATTTCAATTGCTTTCATTTTTTTATTTCATTCCTTTCTTAAGGTACAAATTTGGTTGGAAACAAAATATTTTCAACCTTTTTGCTTTTATTTCTGCTAGAATTATATCTCATAATATAGAAAAAATCAAGAAAACTGTTTTATTTTCTTGATTTTATAACTTGTTTATAGTATTTATTCTTTTACTGTTTTCTTTCAATTTTGAAATCATGAGCATTTGCATAGTCAAATGTTGTACTTGTGCTAAATTGTTGGCTCTCCCCTGGCTTAATTTCTCCTATATATGCTTCAATTGTTGTAATTTCATTGCCTTGTTCATCTAATACTATAACATTTGCTATAAAGTTTCCTTGTGTGTTTTGTGTTGTATTTTTTATATTTCCTAATAATAAAGTTTCATTTCCTTTTTCTGTTAATTGAATATTTGTTATTTCCATTCCTTCAATTGTTTTCGTCTTTTTCAACTCCTCACTAGTATTAAGCCTAGTTCCATTATCTAATAATTGAACAAACTCTTCTTCTGAAACTTCAGCGTTTTTTTCGTCTTTTATTTCCTCTTTCTTTCCTCCACCTCTAATAATTGCTATAATAATTAGTATAACAGTAATTACAACTAACACTGCTATTGCTTTCTTTTCATTGTCTTTCATTTGTTTTTCCTCCTTAACTTTTGTTTATACAATTATTAGTATAACTTTTATTAAGTAATTTGTCAATTAATTTTTTATATTATGGAAAAGTTCTTCGAACTTCCTATAATATAAAGCCTATATCTTAAAAATAGCCAAATATACACCAAATTTGGTACCAGACCCATAGTTATGGTCATAACTTGCAATGTTTACAGTTGAAGCAAATCGATTTACACGATAAGCCATTCCCCTATTACCTGTATCATAACTTCCACTTCTTGTAATATCAACCTCTAAAGTTCCTCCATTTAAGTAACTTCCATGATGTAAACATCGTTCAGGCAAGTTTGGGTATGCTCCTACTGTAACACTATATTGAGACTGGCTTATTCCAAATACAAATGCCTTATCTCCATAAACTGTCCCTTGAGTCCTAACAGGTGTCTGACCATTAACAACCTGAAATCTAGAACTGCTTATCATGACAGATTGGGCTGTAGCTGAATTTCCAATTATACTTTCCGTCACAGCATAATTATTGTACATATGTTGTCTTGCATTAGCATTCTCACAAACCTTTGCAAAAGCATCTCTATTGTTTGCTAAAATATTAAATGCTGTTGAGTTTGATATAATAGCAGAAATAATACTATCTGTTGATAATATATTGTCAAGAGTAGATGGATTACTTATCATTTCATTTAATAATTGTGTATCTTTTATCATATCACTTGCTTTAATTATATTTACTGCTTCTGTTGATATACTTTCTTTTCTATTTCCTGCTTTATCTACTGTTAATATATGCAAATAATAGTTTCCTGATGTTGAACAATTTAATGTTAGCTGTTCTTCTATTTCTTTACTAAATGTTCCTCCTGTATACTTCATAATATCATCATCATCTGTTCCAATTTCTTCATTACTTTGTGTAAAAACATATTTACAATTTTCTATAGCAATTCCACTTACACCTTCGTCACTTTGTGTTACTGTTGCTGTTATATTTTGCCCTTCTATCACCTTATTAGCACTAAAGACAATTGTTGCTCTATTAGGATTTTGCTTATCAATATTTGTTATATTTTCTGTTGCTCCTTTTCCTATTTCATCTAATTCATTAATTAATCTTGTATATATTGCTCCATTTTGACTTACTACTATTGGCTTTTCATAATTTATCCAAGTTGTTCCATCTGTTGAATACTGCAAAATGTTCGTTCCTATTTCCGTGTTTACTATAATTTCAATAGTTATATCCTGATTTGTATATTCTTCATTTGGTGTAATATTAAATGTTATATCCTCTTTAGTCAAATCTATTGGTGGATTTTCTCCTTGTATTCCTATATATTTCACTTCATTTTCTACAATTTTATATACATATTTTTCTTTTGTTATAACATGAATGGTTTCATTATTTCTTCTATTAATTTCTGCTTCGTTTAGTTTATCCTCTTTTCTTATTTCTTTTTCAAATTCATCTAAATACGTTTTATTGCTCCAATTGTTTACAGTTTTATCTACTTTTAAACTATTTCCTATTAGTTTTAATATTTCTTCATATTCCTTCTTTTTGTTTTCCTCTCCTGCTGTATTTGCCTTATTTAACATTCCATTTTCTCCTGTTAAAGTTGCTATTGTAATGCCTGCTAAAATTAGTAAAACAATTATTGTAATCACTAAAGCAATTAATGTTATTCCATCTTCCTTTTGGTTTCTTTTCTTACATTTTTTCATTTTATATAATCTCCTCCTTTTTATAAATTTATTTTATCAATTTCTAACAATTATGTTGATATGTTTTATCATCTTTTTACCTTCTTTTATTTTGTTGTACATAAAAATTTATGTACACATATTGATAATAACAAATTCATATTCAATTTACAACCCCTTTACCAAATGTATTTAAAAAGTTAAACTATCGTAATAATACTGTAATACTACATAATTTATTATGTATTTTCGTAACACCTTTTATTTTTTTGTTAGAATAATAACAAATTAGTATCATTTGCACTAATAAGTACTACTTTCTGTTATTCTGTTTTGTTGCTCTTTTACAGAAAGTAATGTATAAAAAAGTGACATAATCTTAATTTAAGACCATGTCGCTAAAATTATTATTTATTTTTTAATAAATTACCATTTTTACATCTTTTCCTTTAAATGCAAATACCATTTTTGTTATATTTGTAAATCCTCTTTCTCTTAAGTTTTCTTCGTATTTCTTTTCTTCTATTTGTTTTTTTGCATTTTCTATTGTTTCTTCTATATCTTTTTCTTTTTGCTCTTTATATACTTTAAATTCCATTATAAAGCTATTTCCATTTTTGTTTTTTGGTTCTAGCATTATATCATATCTTCCTATTCCAGATTCTCGATTTAAATTTACATAGTAAGTGTCTTTTAGTCCGTACTAACATTCCGCAAAACAAAAGCATGGTAGAAATTTTCTGCTGTGTTTTCGCCTACCTCTAAATAGCTAAACATTTGCTCTACTAATATTCTAAATTTCTCTTCAAATTCTTCTAAGTTTAATGTTACTAAGTCTTTTAAGATTGAGTTTAGGTCATTCCCTATTACTTTATTTCTAAACCAATTATCTATAATTTCTTCAAATAACAATTTTACTTCTGTATTAGTGATACTTACTTTGTATAATTTTCTTTGTATGTCTACTTCTTGAGCAACTTTTAAATATCCTGTTCCTACTAATAATCCCCAAATATTGTCTTCGTTGTTTTCTATTCCTACTATTACAGTTTCTAGGTCTACTCTTACTTCTATTAGTTCTCCCTTTAATAGCCTTTCTATTTTTTCTTTTACTGTTGTTGAGTTTGTTAATATTAATTTTATTATATCATTTGAACTTGTGTTTACCCAATATGGTACCAAATCTTTCTTTTTTATGTAATTTATAATACTCCATGGATTGTAAATTCCGTTTGGTTTTTCCTATTGTGTATCCATCATACCATTCTTTTATGTTTTCTTTTTGCTCTTCTATTCCAAAATCCTTTATTACTTTTTCTATTTCTTCTGGTGTTATTCCAAAATCGCTACTAAATTCATCGTCTTTTAATACTGTATATACATCAAAATTATTTGCTCCGGCTAAATATGCTTTCTTTTGCAACTCTTGAAACCCCTGTTAATACTGTTTTTTCTAAGTATTTATTGTCTTTAAATGTTGTTCCATAAAATGTTTTGAAAAATTCCACTGCTTTTTCATAATATCCTTTTACATATGCATTTTGAAGTGGAACATCATATTCATCTACTAGTAATATAACTGGCTTTTCATAATATCTATTTAAGTATTTTGATAAATCTTTAATTGCATTTTTAAGTGCTACTTCGTCTTCTCTTGCAAATAATATCTCTTTTATTTTTTCTTTTTCAAAACTATAAATTTTTTCGCTGTCTAATAAGTACATATGCTCTTGATACATATCTAATATAGCTGTTTTTAAACTTAACAACATTTTTTCATAATCTGTATCTTGTACATCTTTTAGTGTTATATAAATTACTGGATAATAACCTAATTTTGAAGTGTATTTTTCTTCTTGCTCCATGATTTTTAATCCTTCAAATAGTTCTTTACTGTCTTTGCATTTGCAGTCAAAATAGTATTGTAACATACTCATGTTTAGGGTTTTTCCAAATCTTCTTGGTCTTGTTATTAGTGCTACTTTACTTTTGTTGTCTATAATATCTTTAATAAATAACGACTTGTCAATAAAGTAATTGTCGTTTCTTCTTAACATTTTAAAGTCGCTTTCGCCTATTCCTATTCCTTGCATTTCTCTTGCCTCCTTAGTTTAGTTTGCCTTTTCTAGTAATATTCTACTATAAAAATATTAAAAAAGCAAGTAAAATGTACTGAACTTAAAAAATGTCCAATTTTTTAAGTTTTGTACAAAACCTGCTTTTATTATTGCTAATTTTATTTGTTTTATACCGATGCAGCATATGTCAATTCAGCCTCATTTGAGCGTTTATTGGTTGTTTGTCCATCAATAGTTGATGTAACAACGCAAGAATAATACCTGTATAAAGAACTAAAATTCGTTACAGTCTTAGGTATATCATAGTTTGCATTAGTTGCTCCTGAAATAGCAACCCAATTATTAGACCCATATGCTCTTCCATACCATTGATATGATAATCCAGGTCCTTCTGCAACTACAGAAAATCTTGTATCACCATTTGTTGTTCCACTATAAAAAGTAAGATTTTTATTACTTGGATGTGTTGTAATATTTACACTTGGCACACCTTGCCATTTTGCATATAAAGTAATTGATGAATCTTGACTATAATTTCCCCCTGCTTGATAAGATGCCGAACCTGTATTGCTTGTTGCCCAACCTAAGAAATTATAATATGTCCTTGTTGGTACTTGTGTACTTAGTGTTAAATCACTTCCATGGGTTTTAGTTTGTTCTTCTGGTGCCCCTGTTCCACCATTTGCATCATACTTTACTTGATAATTAACTATATATGCATTTGACTTTTGTACATCTATTGCCTGATTTCCTGCCTTATCTATTACTTTCGTATATAAATAACTAACTCCTCCTGTTAGGTTTTGGGTAATTGTTTCTCCATTTGCAAAATCTTTCCAATTAACATCATTTTCCTCTGGTATTGTTTCACTTGTTGAAAATTGATACTGTAATGTTTCGATTCCATTTCCACTAAAATCTTCTACAGTTATTGTTGTTGTAACTTCAGCTGTTGTATTACCAGCTAATATGGTGTAAATTCCTCCATTTGTTCCAATTGTTACAATTGGTGGCTCTTTATTACCTTCCTCTGTAGGTGGTGTGTTTTCTTGTATATTCCCTTTATATTCTACTGTATCTTCTGTTACTATAAATTTATCTTTTTCTTTTGTTATTATTTCTATTGTACCATCTTCTTTTTTGGTTATTGTTGAACCTTTAAATTGCTCATCTTTATCAAGTACTTTACAGTATTCTTCTAAAAATTTTTCCTCTGTCCAGTTATTAATTATTTTTTCCATTTTTAAATCTGTTTGTATTATTTTTAGTTTTTCTTCATATTGTTTAGTTCTAGTTTCTGATGCTGCCTTATTTGCTTTACCTAGTATTCCGATTTTCTCCTGTTAAAGTCGCAATTGTAACTCCTGCAAGTATTAGCAATACTATTATGGTAATAATTAATGCAATTAGTGTAATTCCTTTTTCTTTTTCTTTTTTCATTTTTAATATTCTTCCTTTCTCAAGGCACAAATTGGCATGAGTAATTTACATTTATTGTTAATCATTCAACCTTTTTACCCTCTTTTGTTTTATTGTACATAAAAATTTATGTACACATACTCATAATAACAAATTCCCATTTAATTTACAACAGCTTTACCAAATGTATTTAAAACGAAAAGCAATTGTAACAAGGTTGTAATGCTACATAATTTATTATGTATTTTTGTGACACCTTTTATTTTTTTGTTAAAATAATAACAAATTAGTATTATTTGCACTAATAAGTACTACTTTTTCTTTTACTTACTATTTTAAAAAGGAGTTTTTAATGAAATTTAAGCATATTAAAGATTTAAGGGAAGATAATGACAAATATCAAAAAGACATTGCTAATTTACTTGGAATATCACAGCAATACTATTCTGAATACGAAAATGGTAAAAGAACTATACCTATTCAACATTTAATAACATTAGCAAAATATTATAATACCTCAATTGATTACTTAGTTGGTTTATCTAATAAAAAGTCTGATTTACAAGAGCACAAAAAAACAAGTTGATTTTATCTTAAAAAACTTGTTTTTTTGTTATATAAAACTTTTTAACTATATATCCATTTGACTTCCTAAAAATGTTGCTGCTGATTGTGCTACTTTTTTCTCTACATCATTCATTTTACCATTTGGCTCTTTTGACATTAAAATGACTGTACCAATAGTATCTCCATTTGAAACAATTGGATAAACTACTTGAGCATTATTTTTTCTTTCTTGGTTATCATTTTTTGTAATAGGCATAGCTGTATTGCTATTTTCTTGACTAGTATATACTTCCTTGTCTTCCATAAGTTGTTCTAATTCTTGGCTTACATCTTGTTCTAAAAATTCTTTTTTAGAACCTCCAGATACAGCTATAATTGTGTCTTTATCTGTAATGCAAGCAATATGTCCTGTAGTTTTTGATAGAGTTTCTGCATAACCTGCTGCAAATTCTGAAAGCTCACCAATTGGAGAATATTTTTTAAGTATCACTTGTCCTTCTCTATCTGTAAATATCTCTAATGGGTCTCCTTCTTTTATTCTCAATGTTTTTCTTATTTCCTTTGGAATAACTACTCTTCCTAAATCATCTATTCTTCTTACAACTCCAGTTGCTTTCATAATTTTCCTCCTCGTCATAATTTTGTTTATAATTTTATTATGACAAAAATGTAAAAAATTATGCAAACTTTTGAAATTTTTTGGTTATTTTTCATATCGAGTGGGTATATCTACATAAGGCAGATATACCTTTAA
>CATLUC010000036.1 GCA_950059165.1 uncultured Clostridium sp. | reverse complement strand
GAATGGAAAGTAATTTTAGCTAGAACTTCTTAATTGATTTTATGGAAAATGTTCGTGCCAAGCATGAAAGGGTGCCATAAAATCGATTTAGAAGTTATGCTAAAATTAGCTTGACCGAAGGCTTTTGATAATTTTTTATATTTTTTACTAGTCTTTAAAAATTGTTGGTAATAAGGCTTACTTTATTAGCTATATTACCAATTAGTTCCCTTATTTCTTCTATTATATTTTCTGGTTCTTTAAAGATATTTTCCATTTTGTATGAATAAGAAAAATTACTACTTTTAGCTGGTTTCAAAGTATATACTTCTGTTGGTAATCCTATATTTCCAGATGTTGTACTTATTTCTTTATTCATATAATCTGTATACCACCTTTTTTGACCTATTATTTTTTCATTTTCATATCCATATTTTTCATAATCATGTAATTCTGGTCTTTCATATCCATATTCTTTCGCATTTCTTTCTAACGAATGTAAAAATTCATGTAAAAATACCTCTTCTGGAAATGTGTTAATTCTGTTATTATATTTGTATATATAACTTTTAGAATCATTTGGCAAACGTATATTAGAAAAACCAATTCCATAGTAGTCCATTGAGCCTAAACCTATCCAGTCGTTTACTTCTATGTCATCTTCGTGTTTTTCATCTCCGAAGCCTTACAATTGCAAATATATGGTCATAGTCATTTTCTGCTATTACATCTTTTATTTGATTTTCAATATCTTCTGCTGATACATAATATCCAAATTCGTTATCATAAGAAAGCTTAGATAATGGGGTATCTACTCCATAAATATCACATTTAGCCGACATTTTTCCATTTGATAAACTGCTACATGATTTTTCAAATAGGTTTATTGTGTTTGTAATATCGTTTATATCACTTTGTGTAACTGATAGCTTAATTTGTTTTTCGTTTAATGTTACATCTGTTGTTTTAAAAATAAAACATGCAAATTTCCAATTGTTATCTTGCTCAAGCATTCCTTCTTCTATTGTAAAGTCTGCAAACCAAGCTTCTCCTTTGGCTTCTCCTAAATATCCACCTAGCCTAAAACCTATATTTACTTCTTCTCTGTCTTTGCTATTAAAAATAAATTCTATTTTTTGCCAATCTTGTGTTCCATTAATTGCAACTGACCTTTCTGTTGTTCCTTCTATTGATATTTGTGCTCCTACTCCTGATGTTTCTTCTTTTGCTTGTACGTCATTTGTTTTTGCCATACATGTTACTTTGTATGGCTGATTTTTGTTTACTTTTATTTTTTTGTAAAACATTGCATCATTGTATTCTTGTGATTCTATTTTATAGCTTTTTTTATTGTTATACTTTGTTTCTTTGTCTCTTGAAAAGTTTGATGTGTATATGTTTGATTCACTTCTTATGAATTCACCAAAGTTGTTTGTTTGGTATTGCTGATATGCAAAATATAATAAAATAAGCAAAAAGGCTAGTGTTATAAAATAACTTATTTTGTGTGTTTTTTTTGTTTGTTCCATAGCAAATACCTCCTTTTCTATTATATATTATTTTGTTAGAATAATAAAGTAGTTTTGTAAATTTATATAAATATTTTTGTGAATTGTAACAATTATATTTTATTTTGAATTAAAATTTTAATTATTGCTTGATTTTTTATGTAAATTAATGTATAATCATAATAATGCGAAATTCGCATTGGTAGCAGTTAACCCTTTTTCAAAAATTCTAAGGAGGTATAATATGGGGTTATTTGAAAGAAAAAAGAAGGCAGTTCGGACACCAGCGAGGAATACAAGCCGTTCTCGTAACGAGGCTGCTTCCTCAAATTTAGGGGTCTCTGGTATGGTTCGTGAGTTGAAACAGCTCAACTCAGGAATTGCTATTGAGAGGACTACCTACAGAGGCTCCGATGCTATTGTTGTTGATGTAAAAAAGTTGGGTGACCTCAGGCTTCCCAAAGGCTACGGTCTTAGAGATACTATTTTAACAAATAGTATCTCTAAAGAAGGAATGTACGAGGAAATTCAGCTGGTAACTAAGTTCGACTACAACTTTACTAGGTAGTAGTTGAGCTTTGTATCATCAGGCTGTTTCTTCGAAAAAGCCCACACTGATTTGTAAATCGGTGTGGGCTTCCCCTTTTTGAAACACTTTAGACCTGTCCCTTGTGTCTCATTTATTTAATCTTTAAAATCTTTCATGCTTAAGTTTATTCTATCTTGGTCATCTATACTAATTACTTTTACTGTTACTTTATCTCCTACATGAAGTACATCTTCTATGTTTTTTATTCTTTCTTTTGATATTTGAGAAATATGTAGTAATCCTTCTTTTCCACCACAGCCTAAATCTACAAATGCTCCAAAGTTCATAATACGAATTACCTCTCCATAATAAATACCACCAACTTCTACTTCACGCACAATATCTTCTATCATTTCTAATGCTTGTATTGCTTTTTCACTGTCTGAAGAATAAATAAGTACTTGTCCATCTTCTTCAATATCAATTTTTACTCCTGTTTCTTCAATGATTTTATTAATCATTTTTCCACCAGGTCCTATTACATCTTTGATTTTATCTACTTTTATTTGTGTACTTACAATTCTTGGTGCATATTTTGAAATATCTTCTCTTGGCTTGCTAATTACAGGTGCCATAACATTATCTAATATATGTTTTCTAGCTTTTTTAGTTTTTGCAAATGCTTCTTTTATAATGTCATATGTTAGACCATCACATTTAATATCTACTTGTATTGCAGTAATACCTTTTTCAGTTCCACCAACTTTAAAGTCCATGTCTCCGAAAAAGTCTTCTAAACCTTGTATATCTACTAACATTACATAGTCTTTGTCATCATCAGGATTTGTTACTAACCCTGTTGAAATACCTGCAACAGGTCTTTTTATTGGAACACCTGCGTCCATTAAAGATAATGTACTTCCACAAATACTTGCTTGTGATGTTGAACCATTTGATGATAATACTTCTGATACTACTCTTATTGCATATGGGAATTCTTCTTTTGATGGCAATACTGGAACTAGTGCTTTTTCTGCTAATGCTCCATGACCTACTTCTCTTCTTCCAGGTCCCCTTGATGGTCTTGCTTCTCCTACTGAATAGCTTGGGAAATTGTAATGATGCATATATCTTTTTTTTTTTTTTTTGTCAATACCATCTAGAACTTGCTCTTCACTTATCATTCCAAGTGTTGCAATAGACATAACTTGTGTTTGTCCTCTTGTAAATAGAGCGCTTCCATGAACTCTTGGAAGTAGACCAATTTCACATGATAATGGTCTTATTTCATCTAATTTTCTTCCATCTACCCTTTTATGTTCAATGAAAATCATGTCTCTTACACATTTTTTCTCTAATTTGTAAATTGCTTCTGATATGTCTTTTTTGTGTTCTTCAAATTCTTCTTCTCCAAATTTTTTAGTATATGCTTCTTCTATTTTGTTTGTTAATTCATCTATGTTTTTGTCTCTTGTTTCTTTGTCTTCTTCTTGAACTTTTTCTTTCATTTCTTTTTGGAATTTTTTCTCTATAAATTCATATATATCATGGTCAACTTCAAATGATTTGTATTCAAATTTTGGTTTTCCTATTTCTTTTTGGATTTTACTAATGAATTTACAAATTTTCTTGATTTCTTTGTGTGCTTCTTTGATAGCTTTTAGCATAACATCGTCTGGAACCTCATTTGCACCTGCTTCAATCATTGTTATTTTCTTTTCTGTTGCTGCAACTGTTAATGTTAAGTCACTTATTTGTCTTTGTTCTTCTGTTGGGTTTATAATTATTTTTCCATCAATTAGCCCAACATTTACTGCTGCTGTTGGTCCATTAAATGGAATGTCTGATATTGCTAATGCTGATGCTGCACCTATCATTGCTGCCACTTCTGGTGAATTGTCTTGTTCTACACAAAGTACAGTTGCAACTACTACAACATCGTTTCTAAAATCTTTTGGGAATAATGGTCTTAATGGTCTATCTATTGCTCTTGATGTTAAAATTGCTTTGTCTGTTGGTTTTCCTTCTCTTTTTAAAAATCCACCTGGTATTTTTCCTACTGAATATAATTTTTCTTCAAAATCTACTGATAATGGAAAAAAGTCAATCCCTTCTCTTGGTTCTTTTGATGCTGTTACATTTACTAATACACAAGTATCTCCATAACGTACTAATACGCTTCCATTTGCTAAACCTGCCATTTTTCCTGTTTCTATTACAAGTTTTCTCCCTGCTAATTCTGTTTCATATGTTTTAAACATAAATTTCCTCCTTAATTTTTATTTGTTTTGCACCTATGTTATATCTAGAATTTTGGAAAATTATTTTAGTTTAAAATAAAACCACAAGTTTAGATTGTAACCTCTATAATGGATTATTTAATATAGTCCATTATACAAGCTACTTACCTAAATCCTTGCTTGTCTTATTTTAACTAACAAAAAGCCCATGCCAAAATAAGCACAGGGCTTTATTATTTGTTTATTTTCTTAATCCTAGTTTTTCAACTATTTCTCTATATCTGTTTATGTCTTTTTTAGATAAATAGTTTAACAAGTTTCTTCTTTTTCCTACCATTTTTAAAAGACCTCTTCTTGAGTGATTGTCTTTTTTATGGATTTTTAGATGTTCTGTTAGTTCATTAATTCTTTGTGTTAAAAGAGCTATTTGTACTTCTGGTGAACCTGTGTCGTTTTCTTCTCTTTTATAAGTATTAATGATTTGTTGTTTTGTTTCCTTTGTCATTTTTTTCTCCTTTCTCAAGGCACATATCAGTTTTTTTAAAACTTACACCTTATTATAATATTTTGTCCTAAAACTGAGCCAAAATTTAGGTGCTTTTTTCTTGGCTAAGTAAAAGGTATGTCTTTTTGACATACCTATTGTACTATATTTTGGAATAAATTTCAAGTGTTTTGTGCATTTTTCCAGTAAAATATTTAGAGTTTATGTGAGACTATAAAGTTATCAATTGTTTCCATTTTATAATTATTTTCAAATATAAAGTCAAATTTGTATTTTGTATAATCAATTCCACTATTATCACGCTTTAGAAAATATTCTTCTGATATCTTATCTCTTTGAATAACTTTGTTTTTTCTTATTTCTTCATCTGTTTTTATAAGTATTTTTGTAGTACACATTTCCCAATACTTTCCAATTGGCAGTAATGCCCACTCTAATATTACTACTTTAGTTCCTTTTCTTTTTTCTTGTTCTATAATTTTGTCTAATATCTTTTGCATATATCCCCATGTAATATCTGTTAATATATCCATTTTTTCTTTGTTAGAAAACACAATATTTCCTAGCTTTTTTCTATCAATTTCTCCATTTTCTGATAATATTTGTTCACCAAAAACTTTGCATAATTTTTTTGAAATTTCCACATCACCTGTTGCTTTATGACCTATTTTATCAACATTTATACATATTGTATCTTTCATTTTTAGAGTCATTTCTTTTGCTAAAGTTGACTTCCCACTTCCTGATTTCCCTGTTATGCCAATTATTTCCATGATTTTCTCCTCTTATATATGTTACACTTTTAGCTATTTTTTATTTATTTTAAACTTGTTTTCTTTCATAAGTTATAAAGTCATAATCTAAATTATTTTCTTCATCTTTTTTTCCTTTTTCTTTGCTTATTTCTTCCCAAATATTAGTATCTATTTTAGGAAAAAAAGCATCCCCTTCGAATTCTTCATCAATTTGGGTTACATACATTTTTGTAACATATGGCATAAGTAAATTGTAAATCATTGCTCCACCAATTACAAAATTTTCTTCTTCATTTTCAATGTATTCTTGTATTTCAAGCATTGAATGCACTACTTGTACATTTTCATCATTTACTTTAAAATCTGGATTTTGACTAAAAACAATATGTTTTCTATTTGGCAAAACCCTTCCTAATGAATTAAATGTTTTTCTTCCCATTATAATTGTATGTCCTGTAGTTATTTCTTTAAAGTGCTTTAAATCTTCTGGTAATTTCCAAATTAATTTGTTTTCTTTTCCTATAATATTGTTTTTAGCTTTTGCTACTATAATACTTAACATTTTTATCTCTCCTATTTTATTTTGCTACTGGAATTTTTCCTAATTTTACTGTTTTGTTGTAATCATAGCCTTCTATTTCGAAATCTTCTACTTTAAAGTCATAAAAATTCTTTGTTGGATTTTTGATAATTAGTTTTGGATGTACATCCATACTTTTTGCTTCTATTAGTTTTTCTACCAATGGAATGTGTCTATCATAAATATGGCAATCCCCTATATTATGTGTTAATGTTCCTACTTCTAATCCTGATACTTGAGCAAACATATATTGTAAAGTAGCATATTGCATAACATTCCAACCGATTTGCTGCTAACATATCTTGTGAACGTTGGTTTAAAATTAGATGCAATTTTCCTTGTTTTACTAGCCATTGTGTACTATAAGCACATGGTTCTAAATTCATATCTTTTAATTCTTCATGATTAAATAGATTTGTCATAATTCTACGGCTAGATGAATCGTTTTTTAGTAAATATAAAACATAATCAACTTGATCCATTTCTTTTATTCCATCTTTTGTTTTAAATTTATATTTTTTTCCTAGTTGATATCCATATGCTTTTCCAATAGTTCCATCTTCTC
The DNA here is from genome assembly GCA_950059165.1 of uncultured Clostridium sp. Taxonomy (GTDB): domain Bacteria; phylum Bacillota; class Clostridia; order TANB77; family CAG-508; genus CAG-269. The sequence goes on along the minus strand of CATLUC010000036.1, from coordinate 5,841 downwards.
CTGCCCATTGATCCCAAATATGAGAGTTTAAGTCTTCAATTTTATTGGATTTTTTTTGCCATATCCATAAAATTTCGTCAATTGCTCTTTGTATAGTTTTGCTGTTGTTTCTTAATGTTATCATTGGAAATTCTTCTCCAACATCGTATTTATTAGATACTCCTATAATAGATATGTAATTTGCTTCTGAATTATCATCTGCCCATCTTGTACGTACATTAGTTCCTTCTGAGGAATATCCATTTTTTATTATTTCTTTACATGTTTCTATAAAATGCTTATCTGCTTGTGTCATTTTGTTTCCTCCTATTCATGTGGTTTTTAATAACTTTTAATATTCATTTGTTATATCTTATTTTGCTAAAGTATATCATATAAAATTTGAAAAGTCTACAAATTATTTTTTAAGTTTTGATTTTTATTTTTGTAACACATTTTTTTCTACCACATATTATATATCATACAAAGGAAACCAACAAAAGAAAAAAAAATTAAAAACATATTTCTAAAAATGGAAAGGGGGTCTAGACTATGCCAGAAAATAGAGGATGCGGTGGATTTGGATTTGGTGATGATTGTTGCTGGATTATAATCCTTATTTTATTACTTTGCTGTTGTTGTGGTGGTAACAGAGGAGGATGTTGCTAATCTTTCAATGAAATCCAAAATAAAAACTCCCAATAGGGAGTTTTTTATTCTTTAAATCTTTTTCCTTTAGGTTTATCTTTTTTTCTTGGAGAATTATAGTTTGTTTCATAATCTTCTTCATAGTTTGAATAATTATTTAAAAATTTTTCTTTTAACTTATCTTTTGGCATTTTTTCAAATTCTTCTTCTTCAACCACATCATCATTAATATTTTTTATTTCTTTATTTTTTTCTTTCTTTTTTAATGCCTTTGGAACTTCTATATCATCTTCTTCGTCGGCATAATCGTCATATGTATCATCATATTCTAACTCTTCACCTTTTCTACGTTTTATAATAACAAATACAATAATTGCAACAATAATTATAACTGCTACAACAGCTCCTATAATAATTGTTTGTTGTTTAGCTTTATTTGCTTCTTCTTTTTTTATTGCCTCTTCATCTACTAGACTTTTGTCAACTGTTATTTGGTATGTTGCTATATTATCTCCATTTTTTTGAGATACTAATATTGTAATAATATTTTCTCCTTCTTTTAAATTGTTATTCCCTGTTATTTCAACTAAATAATCTTTATTAGTTGGCTCTGCTGTGATATTTAATTTATCATCTTCTCCTATATATTTTACATTATATTCATAAACATTTGTAGAAAATTTTGGAGATAGGTTTAATTCGTTAATTTTTAGTTCTGCTAATCCTTCTCCTTTTTCTATTTGACCATTATTTTCTCCCTCTTGCACAACTTCTCTAATTACATTTATTGTATATGTTTTTTTAGTTCCATCTTCTGCTGTAACTTCTACATCTAGCTTATTTTCTCCTTTTTCAAGTAGCTTTTTTCCTGTTCCTGTTAATGTTGCTTTACTATCTTGTGTTTTTGCATAAACTTCGATACTTTCGGTATCTTCTGGAACTACTACTTCATAAGATGTTGTACCATACCTAAAGCCTTTAAAATCATGTGGTTTTATTCCTAAATCTGCTAGATTTGCATTGTTTGATTTAGTAACAGTTGCATTAGTTGCACTGTTGTTTACTGTGTTTCCACTATTACTATTATTGCTATTGCCACTAGCATTTGCACTATTGCCAGCATTTTGTGTGTTTTGTGATGTTGCTTGATTATTTGTATTATTTGCTTGTTGGTTAGCATTAGTTGTATTATTAGCCGTTTCTTCACTTGTTTCATTAACAGCATAATTTCGGTTTGTTAATAAAGCAAATAAAATTGCTATCATAAGTATTATTATAAATCCTATTTTCTTTTGAATTTTCATTATTTTTCCTCCACTATTTAATTTTATCATTCTCTATTTTTAGTTAATAATATTTCAACTTTAAGTTTTTAGATTTTTTATTTTAAAGACAAGCATTTACTATTTGTGTTCCATCTTTTGTATCTTTTACTAAATATCCTTTTTCTTGTATTTTATCCCTTAATTCATCTGATTTTGCCCAATCTTTATTTTTTCTTGCTTGGTTTCTTTGTTCTACTAACTCTAATATTTCTTGTGGTATTTCTTCTTTCTTTTTAGAAACTAGCTTAGTTATTTTTAAGCCTAGAACTGTATCGAATTTTTCTAATAATTTAGCTATTTTAGGTGATTTAGCTTCTTGTTTTGCAGTTTCCCAAACAACACTCATTGCAAGTGGCATATTTAAGTCATCATTAATTGCTTCATGAAATTTTATTTCTAACTCTTCTAATGTTTTATCTTGTATTTCATCTTTTCCTGTAAGATGTGTTTGATAACTGTTTTTTAGTCTTTCTAATGATTTAGATGCTGCTTCTATTGCTTCCCATGTAAAGTTTAGTTTGTTTCTATAATGACTAGAAAAACTGAATAATCTGTATACAAGAGGGTCATATCCTTTTTCTTTAATGTCTTTTATAAGATATACATTTCCTAAGCTTTTAGACATTTTCCCACCATTTATTAGTAAGTATTCCCCATGCATCCAAACTTTTGCAGGTATTTTTCCACATTTTCCTTTACTTTGTGCAATTTCGTTTTCATGATGTGTAGGGATTAAATCAATTCCACCTGTGTGAATGTCAAATTGTTCTCCTAAATATTTTTGTCCCATAGCAGAACATTCAATATGCCAACCTGGATAGCTTAATCCCCAAGGGCTATCCCATTTCATTAAATGCTCTTTTGGTGCTTTTATCCATAATGCAAAGTCATAAGGATTTCTTTTTTCTTTGTCAATATCTACTCTAGCTCCTGCTTTTTGTTCTTCTATATTTACAGGAGATAAAATAGGATATTTATCTAGTTTAGATATGTCAAAATATATTGCTGTAGAAGTTTCGTAAGCATAACCATTTTCTACTAATTTTTGTACATATAATAACATATCTTGAATATGGTCTGTTGCCTTGCAAACAATTTCTGGTGTTTCTATATTTAGTTCTTCTAAGTCTTTAAAAAATAATTTTGTATAGTGATTTGCTATTTCCATTGGAGTTTTGTGTTCTTCTCTTGCTGATTTTAACATTTTGTCTTCTCCATCGTCTCCATCTGAAACTAAATGTCCTACATCTGTTATGTTCATAGCGTGTTTTAATGTATATCCATTGTATTTTAGAACTCTTCTTAAAATATCTTGAAATAGATTTGTTCTCATATTACCAATTGTTGCATCTTTATAAACAGTAGGTCCACAAGAATATATTTTTACTTGCTTTTCATCTAAAGGCTTAAACTTCTCTTTGCTCTTTGTTAAAGTATTATAAAAAAATATATCCAAAATTTATCTCCTCACTTTCAATTAAAATTTTAACTTATTCTACACATTTTTTATTGTATAAGAAAAATCAAAGATTTTTACTTATACAATAAAAAATACATTTCACACAAATTTGCTAAAGCAAATTTGGCGAGCGAACAAAGACGGGGCATGTAAGTAATCTAAAAGGTCAAAAAATTTTAATCATGCCCCTTTTGTTCTTTTACAAAAGTAAATTTAATTAGTGTCAAGTCATAAATAATTTTAATTATTTGTTGTTGCATTATTAGTATTTGTATTAGTTACATTATTATTTGTACCATTACTTGCATTTGTGTTTGTATTTGTATTATTTGAATTTGTATTGGTATTTGTTGCTGTATTATTTGTACTATTACTTGCATTTGTGTTTGTATTGGTGTTTGTATTAGTATTGTTTGTATTTGTATTAGTATTTGGTTTTATAGTTTCTATTGGTTTTTCTTCTTCTTTTGGTTTTGTATGTATTGGACAAATTTCATCTATTTTATTTACCCCACTTCCTGCACTATTGCTTGAACCAATTGTTTTCCATAAGTTTAATTTCTCTTTTGGCACTACTCCACCATATCCACTTGATTTTACTTCTACATATTGTGAACAATACTCTGTTGCTAGTTTACCAGATTCAGAACAAATAGTTTGAGCACCATGTCCTTGGCATTTTTCTGGTAAATTGTCTGGTGTGAAAATTTCTTTATATGAATTACTACAACCAGCTGTTGCTGTACATCCTGTATTTCTACAAACAACTTGTTCTACAAGTCCATCAGGTCTTACAAATGTTGCTTTTTCAAGTCCTTTATGAATGTCTGTCATAACAGCATCCCAAATTTGCCCTGCTGGGTTTGTTCCTGACCAAACAACCTCTTCTTGATTATCATAACCAAACCAGCATGCAGCTGAATAATATGGAGTAAATCCACATAGCCATCTATCATAGCTCTTATCTGTTGTTCCTGTTTTTGCTGCTACATCCATACCAGATATAGCACAATATGTTGCTGTTCCTTTTTTTACTGGTTCTTGTAAAATTGATTTTACAATATATGCGTTTTGCTCTGATATTACTCTTCTTTTTTCTTGTTGTGGTTCTAATACTGTATTACCTGCTGAATCTACAACTTTTGTGTAAAATGTTGGTTCAATGTATTCTCCATTATTTGCAATTGCTGCATATCCTGCTGCCATTTCTAATGGACTAATTCCCTCTGAAATTCCTCCAATTGCAAGTGGTAGTGATTCGTCATTTTTATTTGGGTCTTCGCTTTCTCCTGCTTTATATAAACTGCTTATTCCAAATTGTCTTAAATAATCAATAGATTTTCCGTGGTGTTAATTCACACATAATTTTTACTTCTGGTACGTTTTGTGAATATGCAATTATATCACGTATATTTATTAATCCCTTATAAACTTTCCCATCATTTTTAGGTGGATACTTACCAAATTCTGTTGGTACATCATTATAAACTGTTGCTGCTGTAATTATTTTTTCTTGTAATGCTGGAGCTATATCTGCAAGTGGTTTTATAGAAGAACCAGGTTGTCTTTTTGCTTGTGTTCCTCTATTCATGGTATTTCCTGTTTTTTCACCCAAACCTCCTGAAACACCTAAAACATTTCCTGTTTTATGGTCTATTATTACTATTGCTGCTTGTGTATGGTCATTTTTCATACTTCCATCTGCATTTTTTTCTCTTCCTGCTTTTACATATTTTTCTTTTTTAGTTTCTTCTTCAACTCTTGCTTGAATTTTGGCATCTACTGTTGAATAAATTGTAAGTCCACTACTATAAACATAGTTTCTTGCTAATTCTCTTGCAATGTTTTTTTCTTCCATTACTTGTTCAACTACTTGTTCAATTACTGCATCTGTATGATATGAATAACTTGAAGTTCCTGCCATTTCTCCTTTTTGGAATGGCAAACCTTCATCTACTTTTGCTACTGCTGCATCATAGTCTTCTTGGTTTTCAATATATCCGAAGTTCTTTCATTTTAGCTAAAACTGTTTTTGTTTTCTTTTTTATTTTTTCTGTAACATCTTTGGTTTCATCAAATGGGTCATAAGCATTTGGTGAGCTGTTAATTCCTGCCATAAATGCACATTCTGCTAAATCTAAATCTTTTGCACTTTTATTAAAGTAATATTGTGCTCCTAATTCCACTCCATGTAGGTTACTTGACCCTACAAATAATATATTTAAATATAGTTCAAGAATTTGGTCTTTTGATATCATTCTTTCTACTTGATATGCTTTTGCCCATTCTTTTACTTTTCTGAATATTCCTGCCATTCCTGATGCTTCATCATCTTTTGTTATGTTTTTTACTAATTGTTGTGTAATTGTACTTCCACCATATGTATTTTTTCCGATTAGTGTTGTTAATATCGCTCCTGCTGTTCTTTTA
>CATLUC010000035.1:9865-13275 GCA_950059165.1 uncultured Clostridium sp. | reverse complement strand
TTTAAGTTTTCTTATTCTATACTTTTTATTCTAATCTCATTTTATTTAATTGTCAATATTTATCTTTTAGTAAATACAGCCGTTTTTTCTTAATTTTCTCTTATTTTCTTGTTTTTTGTTATTCTTTGGATTAAAAACTAAAAAATCATTGAATTTATGTATTTTCAATGATTTTTATATCTAATTATTCATCAATTGTTGATATTCCAAGTGTTATTTCTTCTAGAACATCAAGCAAAACCCTTACAGTATCTAGAGCTGTAAAAATTGGAATATTATTTTCAACTGCACATCTTCGAATAGTTGCACCATCAGTTTCCTGGTCAATTGAATCTATATTTCTAGTATTTATTACATAATTCACATAGCCTTTTCTCATAGAATCCAAAATCTCTTCACTGCCTTCACTAATTTTCTTTTTAACCCTTGTTCTAATATCATGTTCTTTTAAGAACTTAGCAGTGCCTTTAGTTGCCTCAATATTAAATCCTAAATTGTAAAATCTTCTAATTAAAGGAAGAGCCTCTTCTTTATCTTTATCAGCTATTGTTAAAAATATAGTTCCATAATTTGCTAAATGCATTCCAGAAGATTGAAGTGCTTTATAAAGTGCCCTTGTTAGCTTTTTGTCATAGCCAATTGCCTCTCCTGTTGATTTCATTTCTGGTGAAAGGCAAGCATCTAGTCCATTTAATTTAGAGAATGAAAATGCTGGTGCTTTTACATACCATTTATCTTTTTCCTTTGGGTAAACCTCGGTTATTCCCTGTTCTTTCAAGCTTTTTCCAAGCATTACTAATGTTCCAATATCTGCTAAAGAATATCCTGTTGATTTTGATATAAATGGAACTGTTCTTGATGACCTTGGATTTACTTCTATTACATATACATCTTCGTTTTTGTCTACAATAAATTGAATGTTATATAATCCAACAATTCCAATTCCTAAACCAAGTTTTACCGTATAATCTAAAATTGTTTGTTTTGCTTTTTCGCTTACACTAAATGTTGGATATATACTAATACTGTCTCCTGAGTGGATACCTGTTTTTTCAACATGTTCCATAATTCCTGGTACAAATACATCTTTTCCATCACATACTGCATCTACTTCTAATTCTTTTCCTGTAATATATTTATCAACCAAAACTGGTTGTTTTTTGTTTACCTCTACTGCTGTTTTTAAGTATTTTTCTAAAGCTCTTTTATTAGAAACAATTTGCATTGCTCTTCCACCTAATACATAACTTGGCCTTACTAAAACTGGATATCCAATTTCTTTAGCAACTTTTATTCCGGTCTTCTATGTTTGTTACAGCTTCTCCTTTTGGCTGTAATAGTTTTAGCTTTTTCATAACCTTTTCAAATGCATCTCTATTTTCTGCATTTTCAATTGCATTTACATCTGTTCCAATTATTTTTACACCTAATTTAGAAAGTGGCTCAGCTAAATTTATAGCTGTTTGTCCACCTAGTGCTGCAATTACTCCTTTTGGCTTTTCTAAATCAATAATATTCATTACATCTTCAACAGTTAATGGTTCAAAATAAAGTTTATCACTTGTTGTATAGTCTGTTGATACTGTTTCTGGATTGTTGTTTATTATAATTGCTTCAAAACCTGCTTCTTTAATTGTTTTAATTGCATGAACTGTTGAATAGTCAAACTCTACACCTTGCCCAATTCTAATTGGTCCTGCACCCAATACAATTATTTTCTTTTTATTACTTACTATTGATTCGTTTTCTTCTTCATAGCTTGAATAAAAATAAGGTACATAACTTTCAAATTCACTACTACAAGTATCTATCATTTTGTAAACAGGATATATTTTTTCTTTTTTTCTTAATAAATAAATCTCTTCTTCCGTCTTTTTCCATACTTTTGCTATATATTTATCACTAAATCCCATTTTCTTAACTTGTCTTAAAACATCTATGTTTCCAACATTTTTGGCTAATACTTTTTCAGCATTTACTATGTTTTTGATTTTTTCTAAAAAGAACATATCAATTTTTGTTATATGGTTTATTAGTCCAATATCTACATTTCTTCTTATTAATTCAGCAATTGCATAAATTCTGTCATCTGTTCCATCTTTAATATAATCCATTAGTTCTTCTGTTTCATAACTTTCAAACTTTTTATTTTCAATATGGCATACACCTATTTCCAAAGAACGAATTGCTTTTAATAAGCTTTCTTCTAATGTTCTTCCTACACTCATTACTTCCCCTGTTGCCTTCATTTGAGTGCTTAATTTGTTAGAAGCAAGAGTAAATTTGTCAAATGGAAATCTTGCTATTTTTGATACTACATAATCAAGTGCTGGCTCAAAACTTGCTGGTGTGTTTGCTAACATTATTTCGTCTAATCTCATACCTATTGCAATTTTTGCTGATACTCTAGCTATTGGGTATCCACTTGCTTTTGATGCTAATGCAGATGAACGTGATACTCTTGGGTTTACTTCTATTAAATAATATTTAAAAGAATGTGGGTCTAATGCAAATTGTACGTTACAGCCACCTTCTATTTTTAAAGCTCGTATAATTTTTAATGCGCTATCTCTTAATAATTGATATTCTTTGTTTGTTAATGTTTGGCTTGGTGCTACTACAATAGAATCTCCTGTGTGGATTCCTACTGGGTCTAAGTTTTCCATATTACATACTGTTATTGCTGTGTCATTTTTATCTCTTATTACTTCATATTCTATTTCTTTGTAACCTTTTATGCTTTTTTCCACTAAAACTTGTCCTACTGGTGATAATTTTAAGGCATGTTTCATAATTTCTGTTAACTCTTCTTTATTGTCTGCAAAACCTCCACCTGTTCCTCCTAAAGTAAAAGCTGGTCTTAAAACTACTGGATAGCCTATTTTTTGTGCTGCTTGTACACCTTCTTCTATTGAAGTTGCTATAATAGATTCTAATACTGGCTCTCCTAATTCTTCACATAGTTTTTTAAATTTTTCCCTATCTTCTGCCTTTTCAATACTTTCGCTACTTGTTCCTAAAAGTTTAACCTGACATTCTTGTAAAACGCCTTTTTTATATAGTTGCATTGCTATGTTTAGCCCTGTTTGACCTCCTATTCCTGGTAAAATAGCATCTGGTCTTTCATATCTAATTATTTTTGCTACATATTCTATTGTTAGTGGTTCCATATACACTTTATCTGCAATTGATGTGTCTGTCATTATAGTTGCTGGATTTGAATTAACTAAAATTACTTTATAGCCTTCTTCTTTTAAAGCTAAACAAGCTTGTGTTCCAGCATAATCAAATTCTGCTGCTTGTCCTATTACAATTGGTCCTGAACCAATTACTAATACAGTTTTTATATCTTTTCTTTTTGGCATTTAAATCACATTCCTTTTTATATTATTTTTCAACTATTCCCTTAT
>CATLUC010000035.1:8744-9855 GCA_950059165.1 uncultured Clostridium sp. | reverse complement strand
AGTTCTAACTTTATATACAAAATTTATTATTACCTATTACAACAGCGAATTATAACTTATTTATTAGCTTCAATTAATTTCACAAATTTATCAAATAAGTAACTGCTATCTTGTGGTCCTGGTGCACTTTCCGGATGATATTGAACACTAAATACTTTGTCTTTAGCACATTCTACACCTTCTATTGTATTATCTAAAATATTAATATGTGTTGGTTTTAATGTTGTTTTTTGTAATGATTTTTCATCTACAGCATAGCTATGATTTTGGCTTGTAATTTCTATCTTATCTGTTTCTATATTTTTAACTGGATGATTTCCACCTCTGTGCCCAAATTTTAGTTTATATGTTTTAGCTCCATATGCTAAGCTTATCATTTGATGCCCTAAACATATTCCAAATATTGGATATTTGCCTTTTATCTCTTTTACTAATTTAATAACTTCTTTTACATCTTCTGGGTCGCCTGGTCCATTTGATAAAAAGATGCCATCTGGTTTTAAGTTTATTATTTCTTGAGCTTCTGTGTTATATGGTACAACTGTTACATTACAGCCTCTTTTATTTAAGCTTCTTACTATATTTAATTTAATACCACAATCTACTGCTACTATGTTATATTTTGGGTTTGCAGTTCTTGAATACCATATCTTTTTACAACTTACCTTTGATACTGCATCTTTCGGTATTTTATAATCTTTTAATTTCTTTAGAGCTTCTTGTTTGCTTGTTTTTATATCTGTTATTAAAACTTTTCTGCTTCCTTTTTCTCTAATACTTCTTGTTAATTTTCTTGTGTCAATTCCAGATATTGCAGGAATATTGTTTTCTTCTAAATATTCTGATAGGGTTTTTGTATAACGGAAGTTACTAGGTAAATCGTTATATTCTCTTACAATTAGCCCACCTATTGTTGGTTGTTTTGTTTCATAGTCATCATCTGTAATTCCATAGTTTCCAATTAGTGGATATGTCATTACTACCATTTGATATGTATATGATGGGTCTGATACGATTTCTTGGTAACCTACCATTGATGTGTTAAATACTATTTCACATATAGATTCTATATTTGCTCCAAACCCATACCCATAATATTCTTCTCCATCTT
>CATLUC010000035.1:0-8734 GCA_950059165.1 uncultured Clostridium sp. | reverse complement strand
AAACAATTAAGAAAGCCTTTAAAAAATATATTAAGTTTGCTTTCCATAATTTATTTTTCATTTTTTCTTTCATTCCCTTCTTAAATTGCTCAACCTGTTTGAACAGAATTTAGTCTTTGTTTCTTTTCTTTTATCTTTACTATTATAACAAATTTCGACTATGAATTGCAAGAGTTTTTTGCATATTTAATATTAAAAAAAGAGTAAATCTGTAAGCCGGGTTCTGTCTTTTAAAATAGTCATTTATCTAGGATATATATTACTATATATCTCAAGCCACGCAAGTTAGAAGGCGCCGAGCAGGCTTAATCTTCTATTTAGGTGTTGCTTCAGATGGGGTTTACACTGACCCACTATGTCACCATAGTGGCGGTGAGCTCTTACCTCACCTTTTCACCCTTACCCTCAAAATCAAAAAGGCGGTTATTTTCTGTTGCACTTTCCTTAAGGTCACCCTCACTAGACGTTATCTAGCATCTTTGCTCTATGAAGCCCGGACTTTCCTCTCGTAATTCCTTTCGGAAATTTACCAGCGACTATTCAATTTACTCTTTTCTTATTATAACACACAAAATATCACATTTCAATTTATAATGTGATATTTCGAGTTTTTCATTCATTTTTATTTTCAGCCTATTTTATATGCTCATATTTGTGTTCTTATATATTATTAATTTCTTCTATTAAATTTTTATATTTAATCAAAAATACTGAACTATCTTGCAAAGTCACTGCTTTTTGCAATTCATTTAGCATAATATATGTTTTACTTACATTATACTGTTTACTATTGTCTACCTCTGTGCTTGTTAATAATCTAGAATAACTATCAATTCCATTTTTTACATCATTTGAAATTTCCTGCCAATTTTGAACATCTAATTTTGAATATGCTTTTAGTACATTATTTTTAGTTTCCACTAAAGTAATATACAATTCATCTTGCCCTGTACCACGCAAAAACTTTGGCAAATAATCATATAATTTTGTTAATTGCGATAAAATTTCTTCCTTTTTTTCATCTTTTACCACAGCAGTTAATTTATCATATTCTGTATTAAATCCTAAAACATCCTCTTGATTAACATTTAATTGATATAATTCCATAGTAATTGTTGGTAAAGATAAATACAAATTTTCTATTTCACTTTTTAAACTATTCCAATTAATTTCATCTGAATTTGTTAATACACCATTTTGTTTCATTCCAAATTTCTTTTTACTTTTTTGATTTTCTTCAGACGAACTTTTTTCTCCACTTTCAGAAGAATTTCCACCGTGATGCACCACTTCCTCCTCCTGAACTTCCCCCTTGTTCAGATTGTCCTCCTCCACTGCTTGATTTTTCTGTTGTTTCTATTGTTTCTTTAGAAAATTCACTTGTTGTTACTTTATAATTTCTTGTATCTATGCTATTCATAGTATTAAATAAATTCACTAGTTTTGTTTCAAGATACTTGATTTCAGAAAAAACCTTTTCTTTTTGACTATTTTCATCTTTTTTGCTTGCATTTGTATAAATCGTTAATGACATAACCAACACAATTACAAAAAGTACAATATATCCTACTTTTCTCATTCTTTTCAAATTATAAACCCATTTTTCTATTTTTTCTAGTATTTACATTTTTTATTTACTTTATTCTATGTATAAATTTAATTAATTTTTGAATACTAAAAAAGAAAGGAAATTTTAAGATAGTAGGCGATTTTATGGTAGTTTTAGTCAATTTATATAGTAAACAAAAAGGCGAAATAAGTCGATTTTTAAGTCATTTTTATAATGCTCACTTTGATTTAGAAGACAGTTTACATTGGGAAAAAAGCTATGAAAATCCTGTTGAATTAGCTGAAATTGTTGGAACATTTATTGATAATTGTGAGGATTTCACCTTAGATATGTGGATTTCTTTAGATAAAAATGTATTTATTAATGTCACTTCTCAAAATGTAGATGATATAATTAAATATCTTTATGAGCGTTTTCCTTACTGAAAGTGTCGCGTTGGGGACGTTTCTTTTGCGACGCTTTTATGTTAACGTCACAAAAGAAACGTCCCCAACGCGACACTCTCATTTTTCAATTATAATTGTAACTGGTCCATCATTTAAAAGTGATACTTTCATATCTGCACCAAATATTCCTTTTTCTACATGAATCTCATTTTTTTCACATTGGTTGCAAAAATATTCATATAATTCATTTGCCTTATCTGGCTTTGCAGCCTCTGTAAAGGAAGGTCTATTACCATTACTACAATCTGCATATAGAGTAAATTGGGAAACAATTAGCAATTGTCCATTAACATCTTTTACAGATAAATTCATTTTATCATTTTCATCACTAAAAACTCGCAAATTGCAAAGTTTCTTTACTAAATAGTCAGCTTGCTCTTTTGTGTCTTGATGTGTCACTCCAAGTAGCACTAAAAAGCCTGCTTCTATTTTTCCTACTGTTTTTCCATCTACTTCTACTTCTGCATTTTTAACTCTTTGTACAACAATTTTCAATTTTAATCTCTTCCTTCCAAGTCCTTCAAGTAAAACTTCAAAATTGCAATTATTTTTACTTTTATTTATTTTTCATCATCATCTTCTTCTAACTCTACATTCGACTCTATTTCTACAGTTCTTTCTAAGTTAGTCTTTTCCTCATTTATTGAACTTTTTTCATCATCTTTGCTTTCTTCTACTTCTTCTGCGCTATCTTGTTTTTCTTCATTTTCAGCATTTTGTTCTAAGCTCTCTATTACTATTTTGTTTTCTTGTGGCTCGTCTTCTTCAATTTCTGTATTTTCTAAATCCTCTAAAATTTCTGCTTCTTTAGCTGGTTCTTCTTTTTGTTTTTCCCCACAATTTGGACAGAATTTAGCATCTTTTTCTATTTCTTTGTAACATTTTTGACATTGCTTTTTATCTTTTAATAATAAACATTCTTTTAAAAGGCTATCAATTTCATCACTTAATACATCAATTTTAGTGCATTGCTCTTCTAAATCTTTTTTAATACATAATTCTTCTTCCCTTATATGTTTTTCATAAACTTTTTTACCGATTTCTTCATATATACTATTGATTTGGCTTTTTAACTCTCCAATTCTAAATTTAATTTTAGTTTCCTTTGCTATTTTTCCAGTCTTGTCAGCTGTTACTTTATATGCTTCTGACGCTTTTTTACCTAATTTATCAAAAAATTCCATTTTTCTCTTCCTTTCTCTTAAGAAATAGACAATGGAACAGGGACTTTAAGTGTAACCTAAAACAAATAGATGTGTCCCAGATTTCACAAAAATGTGAAAAAAGAAACGTCCCTATTTCACATTGTCACTTTCTTAGTATTTGATTTTTATATGTTTATTATTCACTTTTTTTGTTTCTTGTCATTAATTTTTTGACAGCTTCTTGTGGGTCTAAATTTTCGTAAATGACTTGATAAACTGCTTCTACAATTGGCATATCAATTTTATGAATTTTGCATAATTGATATGCAACTTCGATATTGTCAATACTTTCAATTACCATGCCAACTTCTTTTTTTGTTTCTTCTAATGTTTTTCCCTGTCCAATTAATTTTCCAGCCTTTCTATTTCTGCTATGTTCACTAAGACAAGTTACAATTAAATCTCCTAATCCACTTAAACCATAAAATGTTTCTTTTTCGCCACCTAATTTTACTCCTAACCTAGTTAGCTCATTTAACCCTCTTGTTATCAAAGCTGCAAAACTATTGTCTCCTAATCCTATTCCTGCTGCTACTCCTGCACAAAAAGCAATTATATTTTTTAATGCTCCTCCTAATTCTACTCCTTTTACATCTTCTGATGTATAAATTCTCATTTCATTACACATAAACGCATTTTGTACCATTGTCAAAATTTCATCATGTTTAGAAGCAATTACTAAAACTGTTGGAACTGCAATTGACACTTCTTCTGCATGGCTAGGTCCTGAAAGCACTCCAACTTTTGCTGTTGGTAATTCTTCTAAAATGACTTCATCTAATGTTTTTAAACTTTCTTTTTCAAAACCTTTTGAACAAATAATAACAGGTTTATCCTCTACATATTGTTTATATTGCTTAAAAGTATCTCTTGTGAATTTTGATGGTGTTACATGTAAAATAAAATTTGCTCCTTGTATTACTTCTTCAAAATTAGTTGAACATGTTATATTTTCATGTATAACTAAATCTGGCAAAAACTTGCATTTTCTTTCTTTATTAATTTGATTTTTTTCTTCTTCTGAAAATGACCATATATTAACTTTCTTTCCACATCTTGCTAAATGTGTAGCTAAGGCCACTCCCCAACTTCCACTTCCAATAATTGCTATTTTTTCCACAATTAAAAACCTCCTTTATAAATTTGTATGATTTAGGAACGACTCTAGAAGCCTATTTTTTTGAAAAGCTTAAATTTTTTCATAAATTTGTAAAATTTATGAACGACCCTAAAATCCTATTTTTTTGAAAAACTTAATTTATTTTCAGTTCCATTTAGTAGTCTTTTAATGTTACTTCTATGGTTATATAACACAATTACAGCTAAAATTACACTATAAATTAAATATGTGCTTCCTTTTCTTTCATCTGCTAAAACCGTGTAGCTGTCATTAATAAACAATGTTAGTACAGGAAATAATATAGCTGCACCACAAGAACCCAAAGATACCATTCTAGTTAAAGCCATTATTACCAATGCAAATACTAAACAAATTAACCCTATTTTCCAATTACTCATTAATATAATTCCTAAAGATGTTGCAACTCCTTTTCCACCTTTAAAGCCAAAGAATATTGGAAATGTATGTCCAATTACTACTGCAATACCTGCAATTTGAACTAACAGTTCTTTGTTTACTTCATTTATTAAATTACCAATTATGATAGCAATTGCTATTGATATAACTCCTTTTAATATGTCACATACTAAAGTAATTGCTGCTGCCTTTTTTCCTACTGAACGTAACATATTTGTGCTTCCTGCACATCCACTTCCTTTTTCTCTTACGTCAAAACCTGCAACTTTTTTACTAATAATAACAGAAAAATTTACACTTCCTATACAATAGGCAATAATTGCCATAATAACATATACAATCATTTTTTTCTCCTTTCTTTTTTTGATTAGAAAAGAATTAAATTTGAAATTTATGAGGCATACTATTTATATGTTGATTAAATTTCAAATGCAGTTCGCCTTCACAACATCAAAATTGTAATTATTTTTCAATCTTTTCCCTTACTATAATTCTAACTGGTGTCCCCTCTAAACCAAACTCTTTTCTAATTTGATTTACTAAATACAATAAAAAAAAAAAATGGAACAATTCTTTATTGTTTACAAATATTACAAATGTTGGTGGCTTGGTAGAGCTCTGAGTCCCATAATAAATTTTTAACCTTTTTCCTTTATCTGTTGGTGGTTGAACAATTGCAATTGCTTCGTTTATAACTTGGTTTAAAATTGATGTTGATACTCTTAATGCATTTTGCGTAGCTACATGGTTTATTAATTCAAATAATTTTTCTACCCTTTGACCTGTTTTTGCTGAAATAAAAATCATTGGTGCATAAGATAAATATTTTAATTTTTCATACACTTCTTTTTTATATTTTTCCAATGTTCCTGTTTCTTTTTCAACCTCATCCCATTTATTCACAACAATAATAACACCTTTACCTGCCTCATGTGCTTCTCCTGCAATTTTAGTATCTTGGTCTGTTACACCTTCTGTTGCATCTATCATCATTAAGCAGACATCTGCTCTTTCTACTGCTAAAAGTGTTCTCATAATACTAAACTTTTCAATAGATTCTTTCACTTTGCTTTTTCTACGAATTCCAGCAGTATCAATAAAAACATATTTTCCTTTATCATTTTCAAACTCCGTATCTATTGCATCACGAGTAGTCCCTGCTATGTCACTTACAATTGCTCTTTTTTCTCCCAATATTTTATTAATTAAAGATGATTTCCCTACATTTGGTTTTCCAATAACAGCAACCTTTATTATATTTTCCTCTTTCTCGTTCTCTGTTTTAGGTGGAAAACTTTCATAAATTTTATCTAACACATCTCCAATTCCAATTGCATTACTACTAGAAATAGGATGTGGTTCCCCAATACCTAAATTGTAAAACTCATAAGCTTCTTGCTTATCTTTTTCAAAATTGTCTGCTTTATTGCATACTAAAACAATTGGCTTTCCTGCTTTTTTAAGCATTAAAGCAATTTCTTTATCTGCTGCTGTAACCCCTTGCTTGATATCAGTTAAAAACAAAATAACATCTGCCATTGCTATTGCAAGATTTGCTTGTTCCCTCATTTGTGATAAAATAACATCTTCTGTATCTACCTCTATTCCTCCTGTATCAATTAAAGTAAAATTTCTTCCTCTCCAGTTAGTTTCTGCATAAACTCTGTCCCTTGTTACACCAGGTGTATCTTGCACTATTGAAATTCTACTTCCCACCAAGTAATTGAAAAAGGTGGATTTACCTACATTTGGCTTTCCGAATTATTGCTACAATTGGCTTCATATTTTGTGTCCTCTTTTCTTTTTTGATTATTTATAATATATCATCTTTATTCTATTTTGTAAAGTAAATTTTTTGTGACCTTTTGGGCATAATTGGGACAGGCACCGAATAACCTTTTTTATGGGTTTTGGGTAAAAAAGAAGAGGTAAAAACTTAGTTTTAAGTTCTTACCTCGATTGGATTGTTTATATAATATAACTTTTAAGGCTTTATTTATATTATGGATTTTCAGGTTTTATTGTTATATAAATAGGTGTACTTATACGTTTAGTATCTTCTCCACAGTCTATTTTTACTCCACCTTGTTTTCCAGCTTCTACTCTACCTATACTATCTGTATCAGTTGGAAGTTTTAAACCTATACCTATAGCATCAACATTTTCACTTCCTGTTGCTTCTACATACATTGGTTTCTTTGTAATTGGATCTTCTTTTATTGTATATGCTACATATCCTATATCGCTTGGTCTAATTGTTGGTACATCTACTGTAATTGCAATTTTTCCACCTTGTGTCGTTGTTGAAGTATCCGTAATTGTATCACTAACTAGGTTATTATATGTTATTTTTATTGTATCATTTTCTGTATCTATTAACTGTATTGGTACTATTGTATAAATTTTATTATCAGTATTTTTATGTATGTATTCATTATTAATCTTATATATTTTTCCTACACCATTTACACTAATGTCTGTAGTTTCTGCTTCAGTATCTGCAATATTTGTATATAAATTGATATTTATTCTTTCAGTTTTACTTGTTCCATTTGTTGTTATTCCTGCTAATTCTGCTTTTCCTGTAATATCTATAGTAAATGTAACTTCTTTGCTTCCTATTTTTATTGTTACTGTATCTCCTGTTCCTTCTGTAACTCCTCCTACGTCGATGTATCCAAGTCGTGCAGTTGAAGCTCCTGTAAATTTACCTTCAGCATTTACTGTTATTAAAGTTTTATTTGTATCATTTTGTCTAAAACTTACTTGTGAATTATTACCTGTTTTTACTCTTGAAATATCAGTAATTGCTACTTGATTTGTAATATCTTCTTTTACTGTATTTGTATATTTATGCCATAATTTTATAGCAAATTGTTTTGTTTTTTCTTTACTTACTGTAATTTTATTAGAAATTCCTACTATTTCTATATCTGTTACTTCAAGGTTTTCTTTTACTTCAATTGTAATATTTTCACTAGTTTTTTCAATTAATCCATCTTTTCCTTGTACGCATGGTGTAATTGTATATGTTCCTTTTTCTGTCGCATAAAATTCAATATTAAATGTTCCTGTTTCTCCTGCTTTTTCTTCGTATGTTAAAGCATTAGATACGCTTGTACCATCTTCTTTTTTTACTGTATATTTTATGTATTTTTTTAATAGTTGTTGATCATTTGATGATTTTACCGTACCTATAACAATTTTGCTATCATAACGATGATATTCTAAATCTAGTGTTGTTAAATCTGTTGGTATAAAATCTGTTATTTTATTTGTTTCTGTTGGTGGTGTTGGAGGTGGTGTTGGTGTCTGAGTTTCTTCTTTTTCCGGTATTTTATCTGGAATTGTTTCTCTAAATTCACCACTATATTGTTGGATTGCTAAAGCATCAAAAACATCCATTTCAGAACCATCTGCTATTATTACATTAGCTGCTACTTTTTGAGTATCGCTTAAATTACATTCAAATACATTTTCTTGAATTGTTAAAGCGTCAAAAACATCTACATATCCATCTTGATTAACATCCCCATAGATAAGTATTGTATATGTTGTTCCATCTACTTTAAAAGTATCTCCTGTATGTAAAATTGTATCTTCTCCTACTTCTCTATTAAATGTTACTTTTTTGTTTTGAAATTCATTATTTTCTTCAATGTCTTTCTTTGAAATGTAGTCTTGTCTGTTTGTTAAAACAAATGGAACTACGTTTTTTGTATCTGTTACCAATTTATTGAAAATACCTATTGGCTCTGTTTTTACATCCTTATTTTCTGTATCAGCATAAGCTACAGTTCCTAAAATACTGGTTGCTAATATACCTGTTAATGCTAATGATTTTAAAAATTTGTAATCTTTTCTCACTTTTATTCCTCCTATTTTAAAATTTAAGGTTAATACCTTCTTTTTGCTTTGTATGATAAGCATTGTTAATCTTTCTGAGATAAGATGTTTTTTTCAATTTTAATTATTA
>CATLUC010000034.1:2985-13318 GCA_950059165.1 uncultured Clostridium sp. | reverse complement strand
AATCACTTATTCAATTTTTATTTATTTTGTTTCACATCAATTGTAACACTACATTCTGGATAATTTTTTCAAATTTGACAAATTTTTGTATATGTAGTATAATGGAAACATCGAGGCAGAATACAAATATAATATATTAAGGAGTAAGAAAAAATGAAAAGTAAAATGAATATAAAAAGCATTGTAGTCATGGCAGCCGTAAGTATTATCAGTTTGTTTTTTATTAACATGAGCTTAGCTGTAAGCACAGGAAAAATAACTGTAGAAACAGCAAACCTTAGGGAAACAGCAGATGAAAGCGCAAAAATACTAGAGCAACTTTCTATTAACGAAGAAATAGAAGTAATTGAAAAAACAGGAGATTGGTACAAAGTAAAAGCAAAAGGAATAACAGGTTTTTTAAGAAAAGACCTAATAACTGTAAATAATGCAGAACAAGTAGAAAACACAAATACAACTAATCAAGTAAACAATGAAACAAATAACCAAACAAATAATGAAGAAACAGCAAATACACAAAATCAACAAACAGAACCAAATGCAGAAAACCAAACAGAACAAAATACAGAAAATAAAGAAACTAAGAACAAAGAAGAACAAAACACACAAACAGATAAAAATGAAGAACTTGGAAAACGCAAAATAGCACAAAATTCAAAATTAAAAATCGTACCAGTTATTAATGCAACAGACATAATCGAAGTAAAAAAAGATGAAGAAGTAAATGTAATTGAAAGCATAAATGGTTGGGTATGTATAGAAGCACAAAATACAAAAGGATGGCTTAGAAAAGAAAAATTACAAAGTAAAGAAGAACAACAAGTAACACCAATACCAGAGCCACAACCACAAACAGTAATCGAAACAAAGTATGTAAATAGTGAAAGTGTAAATGTAAGAAAAGAAGCAAGTAAATCAGCAGAAGTAATAACAGGTTTAACATTAAACACAGCAGTTGAAGTATTATCAAATGAAAATGGATGGAGCAAAGTAAGAGTAAATGGAAAAGAGGGGTATATATCATCATCTTTATTAGCAACAACTAAAAAGAAAGAAACAACCTCAAGAAGTAGTAGCTCTAGAAAAACTACAAACACAACAACACAAACAAAAACAAATACAGCACAAACAAATGCACAACAAGCAAATACACAAACTCAAGAAGCACCACCATCATCTGGAAGTGGAGCATCAATAGTATCTTATGCAAAACAATTTATAGGAACAAAATATACTTATGGTGGTTCATCACCATCAACAGGATTTGACTGTTCAGGATTTACATCATATGTATATAAACATTTTGGTATTAGCTTACCACGTACATCAGGAGGACAGTCAGGAGTAGGAAAAGCAGTATCTAGAAACAACTTAGCTGCAGGGGATTTAGTTATATATAGTGGTCATGTTGCAATATATGTAGGTGGGGGTCAAGTAATTCATGCACCAAGACCAGGAAAATCAGTATGTATTGTACCTGTAAACCAAGCAGCAAGCAACTATTTAGGAGCAAGAAGAGTGCTATAATTTAACGTTTATATAATTGTAGCATTGCGAAAACAATATAAATCGTTATAAAAAAGATGAACTTTTAGGAGGACTATGAAACAAAGACCAATTTTCGTTATAACAATAGGATATATAATAGGTATATTATGGGGGCTATACTTTAAACCAAGTATAGTCCTTTTCTATATTTTAAGTTATACAACATATTATTTGATAAAAACATTTTCTAAAGTCAAAAGAAAATTCAAATTATTATCTTTTAGTCGATATAAGAGGTATTTAAAATTAATTATTGATTATCAAGTGATTTTAACTATCACAATATCTTCTATAATTTCAAATACAATTGTTATTTTTCAAAATCAAAAGTATGAAAATTTTTATAAAGATGGCGAAATTATTGAAATTCAAGCAATAGTAACAAGTTCTAAAAAAGAAAAACAATATTACAATTTGTATCAAGTAAAGTTAGAAAATTCAAGAAATTTAAGTCTATATATTCAAGTAAATAAAAAAGAAAAATTGGAATATGGGGACAAAATAAAATTGCAAGGAGAATTTAAAAAACCAGAAAAACAAAGGAATTATAAAGGTTATGATGATGAAAAGTATTTGAAAACTTTAAAAATAGCAGGGAGAGTAAAGGTTAATAATTTGCAAGTTTTAGCTAAAAAGCAATTAAATCCTATTTTGCAAAAAGCAAATGATATAAATTTTAACTTAAAGGAAAAAATAGAAGAATTGTATGAAAAAGAAAATGCAAGTATTTTAAAAGGATTGCTTTTAGGGCAAACAGATGAAATACAAGAAGATATTAAAGAAAGTTTCCAAATTTCAAATATTTCTCATGTTTTAGCTATTTCAGGAATGCATATTAGTTATATAATTATGGGGATTACCTTGTTATGTGGCAAATTGCTTGGAAAAAGGAAAACGCAAGTAATTACAATTATAATACTTATTTTATATAGCTTTATTACAGGTTTTTCTCCATCAATTGTAAGAGCAGTTGTTATGGGTGTACTTGTAATTGGGGCTAAAATATTAAATAGAAAAAGTGATGTTTGGAATGTTTTATCAATTTCTTTGATTCGGAATTTTAATTTACAATCCGTTTTTGATTTTAAATATAGGCTTACAGTTATCATATTTGGCGACTTTTGGAATTCTTGTTTTAAAACCTGTTATAAAAGAAAAGCTAAGAGAAGTTTTAGCAGTTAGTTTATCAGCACAAATTATGATATTACCAATATTGCTTTATAATTTCAATATAGGTGGAATTTATTTTTTAATTACAAATTTGCTAGTTAGTATGATTATTGGTTCAATAGTTATAACTGGCTTTTCTAGCATAATTATGGCTTTTATGTTTAAACCATTAGCAAAAATAATAGCTTTTTTCTTAAATTTTGGAATAGACATTTTGAAAAATATTTCTAAATTAAGTAAATTGCCATTGGCAAAAATTTACCTTCCAACACCATCTTTTTTTATGATTATTTTATATTTTGCAAGTTTAGCAGTTGTGTATTTTTTGTATCCAATTTATCGTTTGAAAAAACCAACACAGTCCCAAAAAAGAGTAAAAAATATAATTGCATTGTTTCACTATAAATTCAATCAAAAAAGAAGTAAATATATAATGTGTATTATAATTATTATTGCTGTATGTATTTGTGTGTCAATTGTGCCAAAGGATTTAAAAATTTATTTTGTAGATGTTGGGCAAGGTGATTGTACATTTATTGTTACACCTACTAATAAGACTATTTTTGTAGATGGTGGTGGAAGCTTAAATAAAGATTTTGATGTTGGGAAACAGACAGTACTTCCATATTTGTTAGATAAGGGGTATAATTCATTAGATTATATTATTATTAGCCATTTTGACCAAGACCACGTGCAAGCTTTGCTTTATGTCATGCAAGAGATAAATGTAAGAAATGTAATTATTGGTAAGCAATTTGAAACTTGTGAGAATTATGAGGAGTTTAAGAAAATAGTAAGAGAGAAAAATATAAATGTAAAAGTTGTAGAGGCAGGAACTCGAATAAGTATAGAAAAAGATTTGTATTTTGATGTTTTATGGCCATGTTCTAATAATATAATTAGCGAAAATAATATAAATAATAATTCGTTAGTTGCAAAACTTATGTATAAAGATTTTTCAGTGCTATTTACAGGTGATATAGAGGAAGTTGCAGAAAAGGCAATTTTAGAAAAATATGAAAAACATTTAGAAAAGCTAAAATCAACAGTTTTAAAAGTTCCACATCATGGGTCAAAAACGTCGTCAACACAAGAGTTTTTAAATGCTGTTAAGCCACAAGTTGCTTTGATTGGAGTGGGTAAAAATAATACTTTTGGACATCCTAATGATTTAGTATTGGAAAGATTAAAACGGCTTGGGATGCAAGATATTTAGAACAGATGAAAATGGGGAGATTGGAATAATGTCCCATCGGGGACGTTTCTTTTGCGACATTTTTGACGAACAAAGACGGAGCATGCAAGTAATCTAAAATGTCAAGATTTTTTAATCATGCCTCTTTTGTTCTTTAAAACAATATTTGTGGTATAAATTTAACAAATCTTGTAAACACTAAGAAAAAATAGCATAAAGGAGAGTTAAATTTATGAATAAGTTAATAATAACAATGATAGCTATTATTGTAGTAATAGTAGCAAGTATAACAGCAGTTGTTTTATTTTTTCCAAATAGAGGGGAAGAAACACCAAAGGTTGAAACAATAGTTTCGGAAAATGAAGAAATTTTAGATGACTGCACAGAAGAATATGAGGGGATGGAGCATGAAACTACAATAAAAGCTAATACACAAGAAGAAAAAACATCACCAAATTGTTCAGTAACAACCAAAATTTATTATAAAAAGTGTGGACATACAACAAGTAAATATGATAATTTGCCACAAGAATTTGTTAATTTAACAAAAGAAGAAATACAAAACAATTATCAAGACTATGACATAGAAAGCTTCAACGCTAACAAAATAGAATTGTATCAAGAGAAAGATGGACAATGTGGAGAACATTATATGGTAAAAGATAAAGATGGGGAAGTTGCAATTTATAAAATTTTAGAAGATGGAAGTCAAGAGGAATTGGAAACAACTAGTGTTACAACTGAATACTTAACAGAAACAGATAAGATAAATATAAAAAAGGGAATTCAAATAAATGGAAAACAGGAACTAAACCAACTAATTGAAGATTTTGAATAATGCAAGATGTGTCCCAGATTTCACAAAAATGTGAGATAGGGACGTTTCTTTTTTCACATTTTTGTGAAATTTGGGACACATCTTGTAAATTACAATTATTCATATGGAAAAAGTGTAAAATAAAACAAAAAAACTGACATTATAACATTCTTAATTTAAAAAGGTGCAAAAGGAAACGTCCCCAATTGCACCTAATTTTTTTTATCGACAGTAACTTCTTTTTTTAAGTCCTGTTTATCTATAAATCCTTTTTTATATAAATCTTTAATATACATGATTAATGAGAAAACAGTAGCAATTAAAGCAACAGTATATAGGGCTAAATCTAAATGTTCCCCCAATTTAATTGGTTCAAATTGTTTTAGTAAAAGAGATATTACAATGGCGATATAGAATAATACAGTAGCAAGCTTTCCATACCATTTGCTATATACTACTACATCTTTACCATAAAGAAAAGATGCTCCACAAATCATAATAAACTCTTTTAATAGTACAATTAATAAAATCCAAATAGGAATAATATTTGTAAGTACAAGGGAAGTCAAAGTTGCAATTTGTGTTAGTTTATCTGCTAGAGGGTCCATTAGTTTACCAAAGTTTGAAACTAAGTTGAACTTTCTAGCTATAAAGCCATCTGCTATGTCTGTTAGACCAGATATGGTAAAAAATACAAATGCAAAAATGTAGTTCCCTGTAAAAACATAAAATATAATAATTGGTATTAATAAAAAACGTATAATTGTTAAAATATTTGGTACGTGTTTTAACATGATTTTCTCCTATTTTATTTTGAATTGAAGTTTTTCATTTTTTAAGTCAACACATATGGTAGCTCCATCTAAAAGTTCACCACGCAAAATCATTTCAGAAAGTTCATCATCTAGATATCTTTGAATTGCTCTTCTTAAAGGCCTTGCACCAAATTTGACATTTGTTCCTTTTTCTAAAATGAAGTTTTTTGCTTTATTGCTTATTTCAATTTTTATGTCTTTTTCTTTTAAAGCATTTATAGTGTCTTTTAACATTAAATCAACAATTTGTACTAATTGTTCTTGTGTCAAGCTGTCAAAAGATACAATTTCATCAACTCTATTTAAAAATTCTGGACGGAAAACTTCTTTTAAGCTGTCCATAATTTTATTTTTGCTAACAGTTTGACCACCAAACCCAATTGAATTATTATTTAGATTAGAGCCAGCATTAGAAGTCATAATAATAATTGTGTTTGAAAAACTAACTGTATTTCCTTGACTATCAGTTAATTTTCCATCATCTAATACTTGTAGTAAAATGTTGAATACATCTGGGTGTGCTTTTTCAATTTCATCTAATAAAATGATTGAATATGGTTTTCTTTTAACTTTATCTGTTAATTGACCAGCATCATCATAACCTACATATCCGGGGAGGTGCACCGATTAGCTTAGAAGTAGAGTGACTTTCCATATATTCAGACATATCTATACGAATTATAGAATCTTCACTTCCAAACATTTCAAATGCTAAAGATTTTGCAAGTTCTGTTTTACCAACACCAGTTGGACCAACAAATATAAAAGATGGTGGTCTTTTTGTGCTTTGTAAGCCTGCACGATTTCTTCTGATTGCACGAGATACACTACTTACAGCTTCTTCTTGCCCAATAATTCTTTTATGAAGATTAGTTTCTAAGTTTAATAGTTTTTGGGTTTCTGCTTCTGTTATTTTTTTAACAGGTATTTTAGTCCAACTTTCAATTACATTTGCAATATCCTGAATTGTAATTTGCTTTAATTTCATTTTACTATTTAATTTGTCAATTTCTTCTATTAATTGACATTCACGAGTTTTTAAGTCAGCTGCTTTTTGGTAATCTTCAGTTGAATCTGCTGCAACAACTTCTTCTTTTTCAGCTTGAACATGACTAAGTTCTTGCTTTAACATTTCTAATTTATATAATTCTTTGTTTTCTAAGTTAATTCTAGAACAAGCTTCATCTAAAATGTCAATTGCTTTATCTGGTAAAAATCTGTCATGAATGTATTTTTCAGACATAACAACAGTGGCACGGATTACATCAGATGAGATTTTTACTTTGTGATATTCTTCATAATATTTTTTTATACCTTCTAAAATGCCGATAGAATCGTCAACATTTGGCTCTTCAACTAATACTTGTTGAAATCTACGTTCTAAGGCAGAATCTTTTTCTATGTATTTGCGATATTCTTTTAAAGTAGTTGTACCAATTAATTGAATTTCTCCATTTGATAAAGCAGGTTTTAGTATATTTGCTGCATTCATAGAGTGTTCTCCATCACCTGCACCAATAATGTTGTGTATTTCATCAATTACCAGAATGATATTTCCGTATTCCTTACATTCGTCAATAATTCCTTTCATTCTAGATTCAAATTGACCTCTAAATTGTGTTCCAGCTATAACAGATGTCATGTCTAATAGATAAACTTCTTTATTTAAAAGTTTTGCTGGAACATTTTGATTGGCAATTTTAATAGCCAATCCTTGTGCAATAGCTGTTTTACCAACACCTGGTTCACCAATTAAGCAAGGATTGTTTTTTGAACGTCTATTTAAAATTTGTACAATTCTTTGAATTTCTTTGTCTCTTCCTACAACTATGTCTATTTCATTGTTTTTTGCTTTGTTTGTTAGGTTGGTTCCATATGTATCTAAAAATTTCTTCTTTTTACTTTGTTTTGTATTTTTCTTTTTTTCTACTTTTACTTTTTTTCTACCACCAATTGGTTCATTTTGTTGTTCTTCTTTGCCTTTTGGATTTTGACCACCAAACATATTTGAGAAGATAGAGCCAAGTGGGATAGCTGCACCTGCAATTCTTGGCGAATTTTCATCATTTGCGTCTTGTGTTGGGTCAATATTTCCGAATGTTATTGCACCATCAATGTTTTCAATATCTTCTAAATTGATGTTTTCAGCTAAATCTTTAAAGATACTTTCAAATTGTTTGGTCATGTCTGATAAGTTGACTTTGTCGTTTGATAATATATCGTTTTGCCTTGCTAGAACTTCATTTGGGTTGATTCCTTTTTTCTTGGCACAGTCATAACAGTACCCTTCTAAGGTTTCTTTGCCATTTTCTACTTTGTTGTAAAATACAATGGCTGGATTTTGCTTACATTCTGAACATATCATATATTTTTATTTCCTCATTTCTATTCTTAAATTTAATATATAATATCATACCTCAAAAATGCTAAATAGTCAAGAAAATTAGAGAAAAAAACGTATTTTAGAAGTTTTTTAATTTGAATAAAAAAACAATTGCTAAACTAAAATATAAATGCTATAATAGAAAAAAATCAAAAATGAGACATCTTTTGACTAAGTCCCTAGTGTCTAAAAAAAGAAAGGTTGAAAAATAAAAATGAAAGTAACTTTGCCAGAAGAAAAAGTATTTAATAAAAAACAAGTAGCCATTTATGTTACAATAATATTAATATGTATAATATCTGTAATTATAGCTTTTTATGTACAATTTTATGCTAGAATTGACATATTTGGAGTAGAGCCAGAAAGCGAGATAGGTAAAAAAACGCAGGAGCAAATAGAAGAGTTGCAAGCAGGTTTTGACCAAATTTTTACAAACAGTATAGAAGTTGAAGAAGGAGAAAGGCAAGATAACAAAAAAATAGAAACTGACAAACCACTTGTTTATACCAAAACAGAAAAGAAAGAGAACAAGTTAAACAATTATGATATAGATGTACATATTCCATATATTAATGTAGATAATAAAATAGTAGAGAAATACAACAAAGAAATTGAAGCATTTGAAAGTAAGATTAACAGTGTATTAGAAAGCAAAAATAACAATTCTATTTATACAGTAGAATATGTCTCAAATGTGCAAAATGGTATTTTATCTTTAATGATACGTTCTAATTTAAAAGAGGGAAACAATACACAAAGGGTAATTCTTAAAACATATAATTATGACTTAAGAAACAACAAGGAAATTTCATTAGAAGAAGTTTTAAGAATAGAAGAAATTGAAGAGTCGGTTTTGCAACAAAAAATAAAAGATGAAATAACTGCAGAACAAAAAAAGGTGGAAGATTTGAAAAATCTTGGTTATAGAATTTATAGTAGAGATGTTGCAAGTAGTAGATATAATATAGAAAATTCAAATGTGTTTTATTTGACAAGTAATGCTTTGTATATAGTTTATGCTTATGGAAATGAAACTTTTACAAATGAAATGGATTTAGTAGTAATATAAAAAGAAACGCCCTATAGCGTTTCTTTTTTGAAAATAAAAGGGGATGTTTTTTTCTTTCATCAGTATTACTTTTTTACTGACTATGGTTGTATTTTAACAATGAAGTTTGTCCATTGTGTGAACTGAAAGTGAAGAATTAATATAAAAAGTAGAAAAGTATTGAATAACTATTGTTTATAACTAGAGTTCTTAAAAAAAGTTTTGGAAAAAATTAGTAATAATTATATAACAGATATTATTATTAATATGCCAATATACAAAGATGGAATATATTAGAAAATATTTAAATGAGAATGTGGAAGTTGCATGTATTAGTTGATTAGGTAAAAAAAGTCGAAAATTTGCAAATAATGACAAAATATGCTATATTATAGATAATTTTAATATAGAAATAGAGGAAATAGAATGAATGATTTAAGTATAACTGCGTGTAGCTTTCATACTAGAAAAAAGAACAAAAATTATTTGCATTTGATCAAGATGTTAGGGTTGAAGGAGAAGAAAGAGACTATAAATACTTTATGGGAAAAATAAATTTTGGTGCATATGGAGTGGAATCAGAAATTACTGATATTGAAACTAATGAAGTGGTTCATAAAAAGAAAGGAAATGAAGCAGATATCAAACAGTTTTATTTCTTTATTGCAATTCCTAAAGAAAATGAAAAATATGAAGTTGAAAAGGGAATAATAATTTTTCAAAATATAGGAATATAGGGGGTAAAAACAATTACAATAGACTATTTAAAAAAATATTTAGGTAAATATTTTGATACATCTATATATAGTGGTAATATATGCCCAAAAGTTTTTGCTGAAAGGCTATTAAAAGATAATATAATAAATAAATTAATAGTAGTAAAAAATAATAGATGTAAGAAAGATAATAAAAGAGCAATATAATATGTTAAAAAATAATAAGAGCACATTAATAATAATATACATTCTGCCAATTATAATAGCAGTGGGTATTGCTAGAATAAAAACAATAGAGATAGGAATAATAAATAATTTGAATGTAGTATTATCAATACTAATAGCGATGTTTTTCTCAGTAATGTCAATTATAATTAATTTTGAAAATGGAAAATCAGAAAATTATAAAAAAACACTTAAAGATACTAACAACACAATAATGTTTGAGATACTATTAAGCGTATTTTTACTTATATGCACATTCATATATATGTTTATAGAAAAAATTGGAAGTGTTGTTATTTTATTTTTTATTAGTTTGGTAATGTACTATCTATCAATAGTAGTTATCATAAACATATTTATGATTATGAAAAGAATGTATGTATTATATGATAAAAAAGAAAAGTAAAAGATATTCA
>CATLUC010000034.1:0-2975 GCA_950059165.1 uncultured Clostridium sp. | reverse complement strand
TGATGAAAGGAGGAATATAAGTGGCAAGAGGGGTAATTTATTGTATGACAACTATAGTGGATGGACTTGTAAAAATAGGAAAGTCAAGAAAAGAAAATTTTGAGCAACGTATGTACAATTTGGAGCATAATGGTTATGCCAAATTGTAGGATTAAACAGAAGGTTTGCTATAGAAGTAGAAGATTATGATGAAAAAGAAGCACTTATACATGACATATTTAGTAAAAGTAACGTACCAAGGACAGAATTATTTGCTGTAAATGTAGATTTAGTTGTTCAATTGCTTTCTTCATTAGAAGGAACACAAATTTTTCCTAAATCCATAACTAAAGAAGAATCATTCAATACAGCTACAGATGAATTACAGGAAGGTATAGATAATTCTAACAGACATTTAGTTCCCGATGGAAAATATTACATTTTTCACAAGAGCAATGGAGATCAAATTGCAAAAGCAACAATGCAAATTGATAATGGTAAATTTATTGTATTAAAAGGTAGTAGATGTCTTCCATGTGATAAAGACTGGATGCTAGAACCAAGAAGAACAGCTATAATAGAAAATGGAATATTGACGAATAATGTAGTATGTAATTCTCCTAGTACAGCTGGTTGGGTCGTTCTTGGTAATGCTAACAATGGGGGGTTAACATGGAGAACTAAAGATGGTAAATCAATTAATATATTTAGAAATAAAAGAAAATAAATTTTGAGGAAAATGAAAGAGGAATTGAAGAATTGTTAAATGCAATAATAAGAGATAAACAGCAACATTTTAGCTTAGGACAATATTTAAAAGGAATAGATGATTTTTATAAATCATTGTAGTAGGACGTGTAAAATGGAAAGTATATATAAATATATCTGTAAAAATATACAAAATAATGGTAAGTTAAAAGATACTTTTAATTTAGATATATATAATGATACCTCTAATGGAGAATTAAAGTTTGCATCAGGTACATTAGATGGTATAGATTATTATCATTTTAAAATTGAAACTGATGAAGAATTAGTTAATTATATTGTAGAAAAATTCAAAGAAGTAAATGATGAAAATATAGAAGAAATAGCTAACGACATTGTAGAATATTTTAATAATAGTAAAAAAAGAGTGCTGGCAACAATTGATAATATTTTAGAATGGATTATAAAAAATAAAGATGTAATAGATTTTAATTCTACTTTTAGACTGGCACTTTATTTAGTAATTGAATCAACTAGTATAGAGGCATTAAAAATTGCAATTGGAATAATTGGTTTAATTGACTTATCTGATGAGAAAGAATTAATAGATGCTTTAATAAGACTTGCGTTATGTGATGAGTTTACTTTATATGCAATGGTAGCACTAGGAAATTTGGAAAACGCAAATGATATTAGATTTATGCTTATTAAAAAAGTTAATGGTTGGGGTAAAATACATTTATTAAACACCATACAAGTTACAAATGATACTATAAGAGAATGGCTAATTATAAATGGTTGCAGAAATGAGGTGCATTTTAGTTATACAGCATCAGTAACTGCTGAAAAGATAAATTTGTTTGAAGTATTAAATAGAGAAACACTAACGAAAGAAGAATTTTTGGGTATTAATGATATTATGGAAGGTATTTTTGATGATGGACCAATTAATGAAATACCTAATAATTATATTGAACTAATAAAAAGTTATATAAAACAGTTTAGAAGATTTATTTATGATTTAGACTTTTATGATATGCCAATATTATTATCTATGTTTTTATTTAACAAAGAGATTAAGAGTAAAGAAGATATTGAGATTGCAACAGAAATAATGAATTTAATGTATAGCAATGAAGTAGTTGCAACCTTGGAGAAATCTGTTAATGATGATGAAAAGCTACCCAAGGTAATAAATGCTATTAAATTTAATAAAGAAATAAATTTATATAGCGAAATCTTTGAAAAATATAAACAAAATCCTTTTGAATATTATTATTGCTTAGAATACTTATTAAAAAATGATAAATTTAAGGAAAAAACAATAAATTTACTAAGTAATGCAGTAAATTTAGAGAAACATTACAGTAAACCTGAAAATATTTTGGGAATGAATGAAAAATATAGTAACAATTTAGTTTATATAATACAAATATTAAGAGATTATCCATTCCTAGGTAATGACTTTATTGTAGCTGGAATTAAATCGAGATATATGAAACCTAGAAATGCAGCATTAAATACAATTGAGAATTGGATAAATATAACCAATAGAAAATTCAAAGATTTTCCGAAAGAAATTTATGATGCAGTTGTAGAGCTACAAAAAACAGAAATAATAAAAAATTATAAAATTAGAATAAATGAATTATTAGAGATTAAAGAAGATTTATCTGAATATAATGCTCCTCCCACAATATGGGACGAAGAATCAAATGAAGAAGATTTAAATTTAGAAATATTTGATGATAAAATAGATGATTTATTTGAACCACAAATAAAGATGCGAGGAAATGATTATTATCATAAACAAATGGTATACTCATGTAATGAAACCTCTAATAGATATGTTGCATTTGTGCAAGGAAGTGATTTTGCAAAGGAATATGAAATAAAAATAGAAAAGAATGAAAATGGAAAAATAAAATCAATAACTTGTAATTGCCCATATCCAAATCATTGTAAACATGAATATGCAACAATTTTATATTTAAGAAACACATGATGTTTATTCGTCATTATATGCTAGAAGGCACCAATATAAAAGAAAATCACATTAAAATTTTCATGTCAGAAAAAAATATTGGAAAGGTAAGTAGTCTAAATCTAGAAGAATATTTTGAAAAAGTATGATTGTTTAGAGTTTAAAATATATGCAAGCAATCATACTTTTTGGACTTCTGAAAATCACACTTTAATAACTAGATGTAAATGGCAATAGTTGTATTGAGTAGAAAAGGAAAGTATTATTTAAATGAGGTAGAATTAGGATATTGAAATATTAATAG
>CATLUC010000033.1 GCA_950059165.1 uncultured Clostridium sp. | reverse complement strand
TTTGCACGTGAATTACAAAAAGTTTTAGAATACAAAGATTGGAGAAATTTCCAAAAAGTAATAGATAAAGCTGTAATATCTGCCAAAAATAGTATTTCAACTGAAGAAGATTGGGTTGTTGAGATTAACAAGCCAATTAAAACTGGTAAAGGCAAAGAAGAAATTATTAAAGATTATAAATTATCAAGATATATATGTTATTTGATTGTACAAAATGCTGATCCAAGTAAAGAAGTTGTTGCTTTAGGACAAGCATATTTTGCTATTCAAACAAGAAAACAGGAAATAACAGAAGAAGAATATGATTCTTTGTCAGATGATGAAAAAAGATTTTATCAAAGAAAATTAACAAAACAAGGTAATTATGCATTACAAAAAATTGCCTCATCTGCAGGTGTTAAAAATATGGCTGAATTTCACAATAGTGGATATAAAGGATTATATAATGGAGAAACTGCCAATGATATTTTTAAAAGAAAAAAATTACGTTATAGAGAAGATATTTTAGATAATATGAATGAAGATGAGTTAGTAGCTAATTTATTTAGAATAAATCAAACTAAGCAAAAACTTTTAAGAGAAGATATACATGGTGAAAAAGAAGCAAAAGATGTACATTATGAAGTTGGGAAAAAGGTTAGAAAAGCAATTGCAGATATTGGTGGAACAATGCCTGAAGAAATGCCAACACCAGATAAGAGTTTGAAGGAACTAGAAAGAGAAAAGAAACAAATAGAATATTATGATAAAAAGAAAATTGAAAGAATAGATAACACATAAAAGGAAGCGATTAAAATGTTAAATAAGAAAGATAAAAGTTGCACAAAAACCAACATCAATTGGTACCCAGGTCACATGGCAAAAACCAAAAGGCAAATAGAACAAGACTTAAAATTAGTAGACATAGTAATTGAATTATTAGACGCAAGAATTCCAATAGCAAGTCAAAATCCAGACATAGCAACAATATGCAAAGGAAAAAAGAAAGTCATAATATTAAACAAATGTGACTTAGCAAACAAAGAAAAAAACCAATTATGGCTACAATACTTTGAAAAGAAAGGAATACCAGCAGTTTTAACAGATGCAAACACTGGAACAGGAATTGACCAATGCATAAGAAAAATAGAAAATATAATGAGCACGGATTTGCAAAAACAAGCAGAAAAAGGTAGAATTGGTAGAAAAATAAGAGCCATGATACTTGGAATTCCAAATGTAGGAAAATCATCTTTTATAAATAGGATTTCCAAAAGAACAACAGCAGGAGTAGGGAACAAGCCAGGTGTAACAAAACAAAAGCAATGGATACGTATCAATGAAAAAATTGAATTATTAGATACACCAGGTGTGTTATGGCCAAAATTTGAAACAGAAGAAATAGCAATGCATCTAGCATTTACAGGAACAATAAAAGAGGACATTTTACAAAGAGTAGAAATAGCATATCATCTAACGAAATTTTTAATAGAAAATCAAAGGGATTGTTTCTGTGAAAGATATAAAATAGACAATAAATGGATAGAAGAAAAATTAAATCAAGAACAACCAGAAAACGAAAATATTTATGAGATAATGTTAGAAGTGGGAAGAAAAAGAGGTTGCATAATTTCTGGTGGAAATATAGATGAAGAAAAAACAGCAAGAATAATACTAGACGAATTTAAAAATGGGGTAATTGGAAAAATAACAATAGAAACTCCAAAGGCTTAAAAGAAAATAAGGTCGAAAAGTAATTACAATTTTGGCATTGTTATGCTTCTTTTATTCTAAAGAAAGGAATGGAACAAAAATGGAAGAACTAATAGAATTAAATAGACCAAAAGAAGAAATAAACCTTCTATCTCCCTTGATATGGGCATATGTTGGGGACTGTATATATGAATTATATATTAGAACAAATTTAGTAAACAAAACAAATTTAAAACCACACAAACTACATATCGAAACCATCAAATATGTAAAAGCAAAATCCCAAGCAGAATTTTTAAAAACAATTCAAGACAAACTAACTGAGGAAGAAAAAGACATTGTAAGACGTGGAAGAAACACACAAAACCATCATACACCAAAAAATTCAAATGTTTTAGAATACAGCTATGCCACTGCTTTTGAGGCACTAGTTGGCTACTTATATTTAACTAAAAAATTTGCAAGACTAAAAGAAATATTTGGATTTTTAAAAATAGATTAAGGAATGTGATTAAAAATGGATAAAAAAATAGAATTATTAGCACCAGCAGGTTCTTTTGAAAAAGCAAAAATAGCTTATTTATATGGAGCAGACGCAGTTTATTGTGGTACATCTTCTTTATCTTTAAGAGCTAGAGCAGACATGGAAAACGAAGACTTAGAAAAAACAATAAAATATGCACATGAAATAGGTAAAAAAGTATATGTTACATTAAACATTTTTGCCTGGGATGAAAAGTACGAAGAAATAATAGAAATGGCAAAAAAACTAGAACAACTAAAGCCAGATGGAATTATAGCAGCAGATGTGGGAGTAATAGAAACATTAAAAAAATATGCTCCAACAGTTCCAATAAATGTGAGCACACAAGCAAACATTATAAGCTTGCAAGATTGCAATTTTTGGTATAAGCAAGGTGCAAAAAGAGTAATAATGGCAAGGGAAATGAACAAAAAACAGCTAAAATATATTATGGAAAACAAGCCAAAAGACCTAGAAGTAGAAATATTTATACATGGTGCAATTTGTTTTGCATTTTCTGGTAGATGTTTTCTAAGTGACTTTTTATCATGTAGAAGTGCTAATCTTGGCGACTGTGCACAAAGTTGCAGATGGTCATATAACCTATATGCCGAAGAAAAAAATAATCTAGGAGAACTTATGCCAATTGAAACAAACGAATATGGAACAAGCATATTTTCATCAAAAGACTTATGCCTAATAAACGAATTGCCAGAAATAATACAAATGGGAATGGATAGCTTAAAAATAGAAGGAAGGCTAAAAACCGAATATTATATAGCATCAGTTGTAAATTGTTATAGAAATGCAATAGATGACTACCAAAAGTCTCCTCAAAACTATGATGCAACTACATATTTAAAAGAATTAGAAAAAGTAAAAACAAGGGGACTTACAACATTTTACTTTAATGATAGAAATAACAAAGACATTCAAGAATATGGTGGAAGACAATATAATGAAAACTATGAATTTGGTGGAAAAGTAATAGATTATAACGAAGAAAAATCAACAATTGAAATAAAAAACAAATTACAAGTTGGAGATACTTTAGAAATTATAATCCCAAACAAAATAGTTCCTTATGAATTTAAAATAGAAAAATTATGGAATGATGAAACAGAAGAGGAAATAAATGAAGTAAGCCCAGGAGTAAAAGGACAAAAAGTAAAAATAAAATTGCCAATTCCTTGCCAAGAAAATTGGATTTTAAGAAGAAAAAAGTGAATGTTGAAAGTTAACCATATAAAAAATACACTCTATTCTAAAATAGCAATAGAGTGTGTGAATTTGAACATATTACTCGGACTCAAATTTTGTGTCCTCGATTTGGATGAGCATACTTATGGGATAATCTATGGCACCCATATACATAAACTTTCCAAATATATACATCGCTTCTACTAATGTTATTTCGCAGTACCCATTCTCATCCACATTAGGTACTTTGAATTCATCAGATGGAAGGGAGTTGAGGATATCAAGTCCCATGTCTGTCACACGTATCCTTACATCTTTGTTAATGTTCAAAGTTTTCATATTATCCTCCTTTTATTGCTCGGAGGACTGTGCCTCCGAAATACCATTTATTTCAAAGGCAACAAAAATATGTTACACCTTAATTATACAATATTTTACATAAAATTGCAAATTTTAACTTGGAAAAGACATCTTGAAGATGAAGAAAAAATCATCCTAAAAAAGAGCTAAGTAGAAAGCCGTAAAGAGCAACAGAACAATCCAATTATTAAGTCAAGCAAAGAAGAAAAGTTAGGAAAAAGCACAAAAATTGAGCCAACAGTAAAGCCAATTATAGAAAAAAAAGTAGGCGCATAAAAATGTTCTAGCAAGTATTTTGTAAGTTTCATAAAACAAAAACCACCAATTATAACACCTATACCAAGAGGTAGTAAAATTGGTAAATATAAGCTAGAAACAGAAGATAAGTATATGCTATAAGTCCCTAAAAGCATCAAAATTATTGTACTACTAACACCAGGAACAACAATGCCAATAGACATTAAAAAACCACATATTATTAAGTAAAAAAAACTAACATTTTCAATTGTGCCAATATTTAAAGTGTTTTCTAGAAAAATACAACCTATACCAAAACCTAAAGCTAGCAAAAAGAAAAACAAATGGGAGATTTTAAATCTTTCTTTTTTATTTACTTCTTTTAATAAAGCAGGAATACTTCCTAAAATAAGCCCAATAAAAATGCAGTTTGTTTGAACAGGAAATTTATAAATACAATAATTTAATAAATTTCCAAATAATATAATACCAAAACCAACACCTATAATAATAGGTAGAAGAAATTTCAAATTATTTTTTACATCACTAAAAAAATTTAAAATACTATCTAAAAGTTTTTCATAAATTCCAAAAATCACACAAAATACACCACTACTAATCCCTGGAAGAATAGCTCCAGAACCAATTGCAACACCTTTTAAACAATTAGATAAAAATTTCATTTTAGCCCTCCAATAAAGCAATTTTTCTATAATTAGTGTATGCAAAAAAATAGATTTAATAACTTATATTAAAAGTTAATATCTATACTTTCTAATTATGAAACAAAATATACCAATTAGCTTGACCTAAGCTTTTTGATAATTTTTATATTTTGTTGCATTTATAAAATTTTATAAATTTAAATTTATACTGACCTTTCAGTCTAATTATTTTTTCTAAAATTTATGATATAAATTAGACATGGAAAAAATAGTAGATTTAAAAGATATGTTAAAGCAATCTGGGAAAAAATATGGAAATAGGATTGCTTACCAAATAAGAACAAAAGAAAACAGCTATAAAAACATAACACATAAAGAAGTAAGAGAAAAAATAGATGCTTTAGGAACAGCATTAATTAACATTGGTTTAAAAAACAAAAGAATAGCTGTAATTGGTGAAAATTGTATGGAATGGGAAATTGCCTATTTAGCAATTGTTTGCGGAACAGGAGTGGTTGTACCATTAGACAAATCTTTGCCAGAAAATGAACTAAAGAATTTAATAGAGCGTTCAGGAGTAGAAGCCATTTTTTATGCTAAAAAATACGAAAAAGTTTTGGAAGATGCCAAAAAGGAAGGAGTTGGAAAACTAAAACATTTAATTTCTATGGATTTGGCACAACATAAAAATGGAAATTACTCACAAGAAGAATTAATAAAAACAGGTAAAAAATTAATAGCTTCTGGAAACAAAGAATTCATAAATACTAAAATTGACAATAAAAATATGTCAATAATGCTATTTACATCAGGAACAACATCAGCCTCTAAAATTGTAGCATTATCACATCACAACATATGTTCTAACTTGATGGATATATCATCTATTTTAGATGTAAATTGTGAAGATGTATTTTTGTCATTTTTACCATTACACCATGTTTTTGAATGTACAGTTGGATTTTTATTTGCATTACATAAAGGTGCAAAAACTGTATTTTGTGATGGAATAAGACACATTCCAGAAAATATGAAAGAATACAAAGTTAGTGTTATGGCATCAGTTCCTGCTATTTATGAAAGAATTTTCAAAATCATTAGAAAGCAAATAGAAAAACAAGGTAAATTAGAAGAAATATTGCAAAATGAAGAACAATATAAAAATGAAAATCTTGAAAAGAAAAAAGAAGTATTTAAAGAAATTCATAATATATTAGGTGGAAATGTCAAATTGCTAATTAGTGGTGCAGCAAGTTTAGATTCAGAAATTGAGCAAAAATATAGATTACTTGGATTTAACATGGTACAAGGATATGGATTAACTGAAACATCGCCAGTTGTAGCAATAGGAACAAAAAAGTATCACAAAGTAGGTTCAATTGGAAAAACAGTTCCAAGTGTAGAAGCAAAAATTATAAATACAAACAAAGATGGAATAGGAGAATTAGCAGTTAAAGGACCTAATATTATGCTTCGGATACTTTGAGAATAAAGCAGAAACTAACAAAGTTTTAATAGATAATTGGTTCTATACAGGAGATTTAGCAAGGATTGATGAAGAGGGATACATATTTATTTGTGGAAGAAAAAAGAGTGTTATTGTATTAAAAAATGGCAAAAATATCTTTCCAGAAGAAATGGAAAATTTAATCAATAGAATAGAGGGAATAGAAGAATCTTTTGTATTTGGAAAACAGATGTCAGAGGATAAAAATGATATAAAGATATTTGCAAAGCTTGTATATAATGAAGAAGTTGTAGAAAACACTTACAAGGTAAAAGGCGAAGAAAAAATTTATCAAGTTATAAATGAAAAAATTAAAGAAATAAACAAAACTATGCCACATTATAAAGCAATTAGAGGCATTTTGTTAACACAAGAGCCTTTAATTAAAACAACAACAAATAAAATTAAAAGAAAAAATAATTTAGATTTAATAGAAAATGAGAAAAAGGCTCAAAAATAATTACAATTTTGGCAAAGTCAAACCAAATTTGTGACTAAAGAGGAATGTGATTAAAATGACATTTGAAAATTTAAGAACTAAGTTTCTAGGAAGAAATATTAGAGAGTATGAAGAAATTGATTCTACACAATTAGAGGTTTTTAGAAGAATTGAAAGACACAAAATAGAAAACGGAACAATTATTATGGCAAATAGGCAAACAAACCGGGAAACGGAACACATGGAAGAAAGTGGTACACAACAAAGGAGAATAATATAGCATTTTCGTTTGTTGTAACTCTAAATTGCGATATCAAAAATTTAGATGGTTTAACTGTTCAAATTGCTAAAACTATGGTGGAAGCTTTTAAACAAATATATAATATTTGCCTTGATATTAAAAATCCAAATGACATTGTGTATAAAGGTAAAAAGTTGGGTGGAATTTTGACACAGACTAAATTACGAGGAGAAATAGTGGAATATCTTGTGATTGGAATACGGCATAAATACTAATCAAGAGGTATTTGATAAAGAGATAGAAAATATTGCGACTTCAATAAAAAATGAGTTTAATATAATAGTTGATAACAAAAGGGTAATAGAGGAATTTTGCAATTTGTTTGAGCCGTTAATATACAAAATATTAAAGTTAAATGAATAGAAAATATATAAATTTTCAAATTAAGGTAACATTTAATTGAAAGGAGAATTAAAAATGAAATTGGGTTTTTTGTTTCCAGGTCAAGGTTCTCAAAGTGTTGGAATGGGAAAAGACTTGTATGAAAAATATGAAGAAGTAAGATATATTTATGAAAAAGTAAAAGAAATAACAGGAGTAGATATAGCTAAAATCACTTTTGATGGTCCAGAAGATGTTTTAAATGAAACTAAATACACTCAACTATCTATTTTAACAATGAGTTTAGGAATTTTAGAAGTTCTAAATAAAAAAGGAATAAAAGCTGATGTATCAAGTGGGCTTAGTTTAGGAGAATATACAGCTTTAATACATAGCAAGGCTTTACGACTAGAAGATGGAATTAAATTGGTTCAAAAAAGAGGACAATATATGCAAGAATTAGTTCCAAAAGGCGAATGGCTTATGGCTGCTATTTTGGGAATGACAGAAGAACAAGTAGAAGATGTTTGTAAAAGAGTAACAAAGGGTTTTGTTGTGCCTGCAAACTTTAATACAACAGGTCAAATTGTTATTTCAGGTGAAAAAGAAGCAGTTGAACAAGCTGAGACAATTGCAAAAGAGCTAGGAGCAAAAAAGGTAAGGATTTTGAAGACAGCAGGACCATTCCATACAAAGAAATTAGAAGAGGCATCAATTGCTTTTAGAAAAGAACTAGAAACAGTGGAATTTCATGACTTTGAAACAACAGTTATTAAAAACTTAGATGGAATGGAATATAAAAAAGAAGATGATATAAAAGACATTTTAGAAAAACATATAATTAGTCCAGTTAGATTTTCAAATGGATTACAAACTATGTTAAATCTTGGAGTAGATACATTTGTTGAAATAGGACCTCGGAAAAACATTGTCAGGTTTTGTTAAAAGAATTGAAACTAATAAAGAAATTACAATTTTGAATATAAATAGTGTTGAAAGTTTGGATATGTATTTGGGTTGAAAACTTTTCCAACCAATTTGTGAAAGGAATGATGTTAAAGATGGATAAAGTAGCTTTAATTACAGGAGCAACAAGGGGAATAGGCAAACAAATTGCTATTACTTTGGCAAAAGAGGGGTATAATATTGCCTTAAATTATCGTAAGGAAAATGAAGAGTTAGAGCAAGTTAAAAAAGAAATAGAAAAAAGTAATGTAGAGGTTTTGGCTGTTCAAGGTGATGTTTCTAGTTTTGATGATTGTGAGAATATTGTTAAACAAGTAGTAGAAAAGTTTGGTAAAATTGATGTATTAGTGAATAATGCAGGTATTACAAAATATATGTTGCTAATGAGAATGAAAAAAGAGGATTTTGAACAAGTTATTGATGTAAATTTACTAGGTGTTTTTAATATGTCTAAAAATGTTATTTCTTATATGCTAAAAGCACGTTCTGGAAGAATTATCAATATTTCTTCAGTTGTTGGTATTTCTGGAAATGCAGGACAGACAAATTATTCTGCTTCTAAAGCAGGTATTATAGGCTTTACTAAAAGTTTAGCAAAAGAGGTTGCTTCAAGAAATATTTTGGTAAATAGTGTTGCACCTGGTTTTATTGAAACTAGTATGACAGATATTTTAAAAGATGAAGTTAAACAAGAAATTGCTAAAAATATCCCATTAAATCGTATGGGGACTGCTCAAGATGTTGCAAATGTTGTGAAGTTTTTGGCATCTGATGAAAGTTCATATATTACGGGGCAGGTTATTCAAGTTGATGGTGGAATGCTAATGTAAAACAAATTAAAAGCAGCATCTTGCACATTTTCGCATAAATTGTAAAACCTTGACGTACCTTAAGTACGACATCGGCTTTACAATTTACGTGAAAAATGCACAATATACTACTTTTAATTCGTTTTAGAAAACGAGAAATTCCAACATTCTATAATTTGCTCTAGTCCCCCGATTTGTTACTGCATAAAAAATATATAAATTTTTAATAAAAAAAATAGTAGAAAGGATTAAAAAATGGAAAGAAGAGTTGTTATTACAGGTTTAGGAGCTATTACTCCAATAGGAAATAATGTAGAAGAAACATGGAATGGAATAAAAGAGAAAAAATGTGGAATTGACAAAATAAGTTTATTTGACAACACAGGCTATAAAACCAAATTAGATGCAGAAGTAAAAGATTTTGACCAAGCTAAATATTTTGATGTAAAACAAGCAAAAAGACTAGATAAAAGTTCACAGTTTGCCATAATAGCTGCAAGAGAAGCTTTTACAGACAGTGGAATAACAAAGGATAATACAGATTTTGAAAAGGTTGGAGTTTTTGTAAGTTCAGGTATTGGTGGTTTAACAACAATACAAGAACAATGCGAAATAAAAGTAAATAAAGGAAATAACAGAGTATCTCCAATGTTTATTCCTATGTCAATTGCCAATATGCCAGCAGGAAACATTGCAATAGATTTAGGAGTTAAGGGAGAGTCAATTTCTATTGTAACAGCTTGTGCGTCTTCAACCCATGCAATAGGAGAAGCATATAGAACCATTAAATATGGTTTTGAAGATGTAATTTTAGCAGGTGGTGCAGAAGCTTCAATTTGCGAGATAGGTATTGCAGGTTTTGAAAACATGAAAGCTCTAAGTTATGCAGAAGATAAAAATAGGGCAAGTATTCCTTTTGATAAAGAAAGAAGTGGCTTTGTAATGGGAGAAGGAGCAGGAATTCTAGTTTTAGAGGATTTAGACCATGCAATAAAAAGAAATGCCAAGATATATGCAGAAGTTATAGGATATGGGGCAACATCTGATGCATATCATATTACATCTCCAGCACCAGAGGGAGAAGGACGGAGCAAGAGCAATGCAAAGAGCTATAAAAGATGCCAACATAAGCCCAAAAGATATAGATTATATCAATGCACATGGAACATCAACACATTTAAATGACTCTTATGAAACAATGGCAATAAAAACAGCATTAGGGGAAGCAAGTAAAACTGTTATGGTAAGCTCAACTAAAGGAAACATAGGTCATTTGCTAGGTGCAGCAGGTGGAATTGAAGCAATTATTTGTACAAAAGCAATTGAGGATAAAATTATTCCACCAACAATAAATTATCAAGTAAAAGATGAAGAATGTGACTTAGATATTGTTCCAAATGAAATAAGAAATAGTAATCTAAATGTGGTAATGTCTAACTCTTTAGGGTTTGGTGGACACAATGCAAGTATTATAATAAAAAAATATGTTTAGTAAAAGTATGAAAGGATGAAAAAAATGGAGTATGAGAAAATTAAACAACTTATGGAAGATATGGGCAATTCAAAATTGACATCAATTGACATTGATTTTCCGGATGGGACTAAAATTAGTATGAAAAAAGAGGAAAAGCAAATTATAAAAACAGTAGAAAATGTAGTAGACACAAGTTATACTAATTTGCAAGAAACTAAAGAGGTAGTAACA
Source organism: uncultured Clostridium sp. (assembly GCA_950059165.1). Lineage (GTDB taxonomy): Bacteria > Bacillota > Clostridia > TANB77 > CAG-508 > CAG-269. Next base: position 3,028 of record CATLUC010000033.1, on the reverse strand, counting down.
AAAGAGGATAATGTACAAAAAGCAGAAGATGGAAATGTTGTAAAATCTCCTATGGTTGGAACTTTTTATTTGAAACCATCACCTACTAGTAAACCTTATGTCGAAGTGGGTCAAATGGTTAAAAAAGGAGATGTGCTTTGCATTATTGAGGCTATGAAACTTATGAATGAGATAGAGTCAGAGTTTGATGGGGTGGTGAAAGAGATTTTGGTTAAAGATGAGGAAGCAGTGGAATATGGAAAGCCTTTGTTTGTGATAAAATAGTGGGTAGAGTGTAAAAAATAGCAGGAGCAAAAGTTTCGATATTCTAAATAAAAAGGGGAGGCCAGCGATAGTGCTTGCTGGTCTCACATGAAAGCCGGCGATATAGCTTTCCGACCTTCTAGGAGGGTTACATGGAAAAAAAACAATATTTAAAAACCTTGGTAGTTTTTATGTCAGGTTCTTTTCCAGTAACAATGAGAAAAGTCTTTTTCGTTGCCTCATCCGATATATGGATAGGCGTTTCAATAGCATCGTCGGGTAATTCCAAAATATCTTTGCCATTTTTCTTTGCCTTAAGAAGCAGATACGACAAAAGTTCCAAGCATTCTTTAGATAATTGGTTGTTCACCTTTGATGCTACTGAAAGCAAAGACTCCACATTTTCATTAATTATACACATAGTTGCTACCTCCTTATTAATATATTAAATGCATTTGCAACTACTTATATTATATCACAAATTAGACATAAAATCAAAAAATATATAGTATCACAATATAGAAAAGTCAAAATTTAAAACAAAGAAAGAGGTGAAAACAATGTTAAACAAAGAACAAATAAAAGAAATAATACCCCAAAGAGAGCCATTCTTAATGATAGACGAAGTAGAAGAATACAAGCCAGGAGAAAGTGCAACAGCATACAAATACGTAAATAAAGAAGAATGGTATTTCAAAGGTCATTTTCCAGGAAATCCAATAATGCCAGGAGTTTTAATAACAGAAAGCCTAGCCCAAACAGGAGCAATAGCAATATTAAGCCTAGAAGAAAATCAAGGAAAAAATGCACTATTTGGTGGAATAGACAAAATGAAATTCAAAAAAATGGTAGTTCCAGGAGATAAACTAAAACTAGAAGTAAAAATAATCAAGCAAAAAGGACCAATTGGAGTAGGAGAGGCAATAGCAACAGTAGACGAAAAAATAGTTGCAAAAGGGGAATTAACCTTTGCAGTAGTTTAAAATGAAACCGTGAGACAAGAAAGGAAAAAAAAGAAAATGAATAAAATTTTAATTGCAAATAGAGGAGAAATAGCAGTTCGAATAATTAGAGCATGTAGAGAAATGAATATAAAAACAGTAGCAGTTTATTCAGAAGTTGACAAAGACGCAATGCATACACGTCTAGCAGACGAAGCAGTTTGCATAGGACCAGCCAACAGTGGAAAAAGCTATTTAAACTTAAAAAATATTATAGAAGCTGCAAACATAACAGGAGCAGACAGCATTCATCCAGGATTTGGATTTCTCTCAGAAAACAGCCAATTTGCAAAAATATGCGAAGAATCAAATATCAAATTTATTGGACCATCATATAAAGTAATTGAACTAATGGGAAACAAATCAAATGCAAAAGAACTAATGAAATCAGCAGGAGTGCCAGTAATACCAGGTTCAGAACGGAAGCATAAAAGGGCTAAATGACGCAAAAAAAATAGCAGAGAAAATAGGTTATCCAGTTATACTAAAAGCAGCAGCAGGTGGTGGAGGAAAAGGAATTCGTATAGTAAATTCCAAAGAAGAGCTAGAAACAAACTACAACATCGTAAAACAAGAGGCAAAAATATCATTTAAAGATGATGAAATATACATAGAGAAATTTATCAAAAATCCAAGACATGTAGAAATACAAATATTGGCAGACGAACACGGAAACATTGTCCACTTAGGAGAAAGGGACTGCTCAATACAACGTAAAAATCAAAAAATAATAGAAGAAACACCATCAACAGCAATAGACGAAAAACTAAGAAATAAAATGGGTGAAGCAGCAATTAAAGCTACAAAAGTTGCAGGATACACAAGTTGTGGAACAATAGAATTTTTAGTAGACTCTAACAAAAACTTCTATTTCATGGAAATGAACACAAGAATTCAAGTTGAACACCCAATAACAGAAGAAAGAACGGGAATAGACATAGTAAAAGAACAAATTAAAATAGCAGCAGGAGAACCACTAAAACTAAAACAAAAAAATATCGAATTTAGAGGGCATAGTATAGAATGCAGAATAAATGCAGAAAATCCAAGTAAAAACTTCATGCCATGTCCAGGAACAATTACAGGGTTAAACCTGCCAGGTGGAAATGGTGTAAGAATAGATACAGCAATATATGAAGGATACACAATTCCAGCTTCTTATGACTCTATGATAGCAAAAATAATTACACATGGAGACACTAGAAATGAAGCAATAAGCAAAATGAAAAGAGCATTAGAAGAAACTGTAATAGAAGGAGTAGACACAAATATCGACTTTCTATTTAAAATAATTAGAAATCCAGACTTTATAAGAGGAAACTTTGACACATCTTTTGTAGAGATGATTTTGGGGAAGTAGTCAAAAAATCAGGAAAGGAAAATAAGAGCGATGATTGTAGATAAAATAAAAAAGAGAGAGCCTACAGCTAAAAAAACGCAAAATCAAGTAGATATTCAAGTTGGCAAATGGGTAAAATGTGACAAATGTAAAGAGATACTATATAAAGAAACTGTAAGAGAAAACGAAAGTATTTGCCCAAATTGTGGTGCATATTTTCGTATGCATATTAACAAAAGGCTAGAAAGCATTATAGATAAAGATACATATAAAAGGTTTGACCTAGAAATTGATACAACAAATCCATTAGGCTTAGAGGATTATCCAAAGAAAATTAAAGGATTAAGAGAAAAGACAGGAATTAAAGAAGCTGTAAGCTGTGGAACAGGAAAAATAAATGGAGAAGAAGTTGTAATTTGTGTTATGGATAGCGGATTTTTAATGG
>CATLUC010000032.1:1351-14338 GCA_950059165.1 uncultured Clostridium sp. | reverse complement strand
AAAAGTTGTTAAAAATGGAGATGGAAGTAAGCTTTTATTAGAAAAAGAAAAAGCAAAAAAAATAATGGAAGCAGTAGTAAAAAATTCAAAAGTTCCTGTAACATTAAAATGTAGAAAAGGTTGGGACAAGGGAAATATTGTTGCAATAGAACTTGCAAAAATTGCTGAAAACGTTGGAATATCTGCTATAACCATACATGGAAGAACTAGAACAGAATTCTATTCAGGGCAAGCAGATTGGGAAATTATAAAGCAAGTAAAGCAAGCAGTAAGTATTCCTGTAATAGGAAATGGAGATATTACAAGTGAAGAAACAGCACTAAAAATGTTTGAACAAACAGGTGTTGATGGCATTATGATAGGAAGGGCGAGTTTTGGTAATCCATGGATTTTTCGAAAAATAGAACATTTTTTAAAAACTGGTCAAAAGCTTGAAAATCCAACAAATGAAGAAAAGTTAGAAGTTATTAAAAAACACATAGATTTAGCAGTTCAAGAAAAAGGAGAAATTGCAGTTAAAGAGCTAAGAAAACATATTGCATGGTATACAAAAAATTTAAAAAATTCGAGCGAATTTAGAAATGAAATAAATAAAATAGAGACTCGGAGAAGAATTATTGAAAAAAATAGAAGAATATTTTTTGCAGTTAATTTAAGATAAAAAATATTGTATACAATTTTATTTGCCTAAAATTAGCACTTAGAACAAATTACAATGAATAATTTAAAACTCTTTAAAATAAAATTTACTATCATTTATTTAGGAGGTAGTAAATTTTGAAAAAGAAGAGTTTTTTTATTTTACTAACAATAATTGTTATAATAGCAATTAGTATTTTTTTCATCTTTTTTTATAACAAAACGGCTAAAAGTTCAAAAATTGGGAATAATAGTAGTAGTCAAGAAATTGTAGATTACATTTTAAATATTAGTTCTTATGAAGCAAAAATAGAAGTACAAGTGGAAAGCAATAAAAATAAAAATATATATGTATTAAAACAGCAATATGGACCCCAAAATGAAATAATGCAAGAAGTACTAGAACCAAGCAATATTGCAGGTACAAAAATCATCAAAAATGGAAATCAATTAAAATTAGAAAACAGCAATTTAAACTTAAGCTCCATTTTTGAAAATTATCAATATGTATCAGATAATAATTTGGATTTAAGTTGTTTTATAGAAAATTATAAACAAGACAGCAAGGCAAATTGGAAAGAAGAGAATGAAAAAATAGTGATGAAAACAAAAAAAGACCAAGAAGAAAAAACTTTAATTGTAGACAGAAAAACAGGAGAACCAATAAAATTAGAAATAAAATGTGCTAACAAAAATACTGGAATTTACATATTATATAATGAGGTAAATATCAATTGCCTGTAAAAAGTAAACAAAGTTACTTTCACTAATATTTAAAATAGCATGAAATATACTTGACAATACACTAATAGTAGGAGTGAAGAATATGCAAATCAAAAGAGGAGATATGTTTTATGCAGATTTAAGTCCAGTAGTTGGCTCAGAGCAAGGAGGAGTTAGGCCAGTTCTTATAATACAAAATGATTTAGGAAATAAATACAGTCCTACTGTAATTGCAGCTGCTATAACTTCTCAAACAGGAAAAAATAAATTACCAACACATATAGAAATAAATTCAGATTCTTGCGGACTAAAGAGTAATTCAGTAGTACTTGCTGAACAAATAAGAACTATTGATAAGAGTAGATTAAAAGAAAGAATAGGTCATATCGATGATGAAAAAATAATAGATAAAGTAAATAACGCTTTGGGTGTAAGCTTTGGATTAGATGAATAGGATTTGGGGACGGCCCCAGAATCCTATTTGTTGTTTAGGAAGATTAAATTATGTTATGTTTGTATGATGATATCATGAAATTTATATTACAAATCAAAAACAATACTTGACTTTAAATAATACATAATATATCATGTTTACAGTAAATAACAAATAAATGATAATAGAATAAAGCAAACAATATTCGGAAAAACTAATGAAGAATTAGGAGGAGAAAGACGTGGTAGAAAAAAATGAAAAAGGTATTACTTTAATTGCTTTAGTAATAACTATTATAATTTTACTAATATTAGCAGGAATTACAATTGCAACTATTTCACGGAGAAAATGGAATATTAACAAAATCAGAAACAGCAAAAGAAGAAACAGAAGAAAAGACAGCAGAAGAAAAATTACAATTGGTATTAGGAGAATTAGTAACTGATAAATTAACAGACAATATTTATAATGAAAAAGATTATATTAATAAAAAGTTAACAGATAATGGAATGACACCAATAGGAGAAACAATAGTATATGTAGATGGATGGCAATTTGAAATAGATAGAAGCAAACCTAAAATAATACAAGCATTAGGGAAAGGAGAATTAGAAGAACAAATTAAAATTGCATTAAGTAAAGTAATAACTTCTGACTATGTATCAGGAACTATAAAAATAGAAATAACATATGAGGGGGAAATAACAAGTATTACATTAAATGGAAGCGAGATTAATCTTCCACAAAAACAAGATGGCAAATATGTAATAGAACAATCAATAACAAATAATGGTAATTATAGTGTTATAGCAAAAGATAAAGAAGGAAAGTTTAATATAGCAAATATACAAATAACAGACATAACAGAAGATATGGAGATTTGGAATAAAGAAGATATGGTTGCTTTTAGAAAAAAAGTAAATGATGAAGGAAGAACTTTTGAAACAAAAAAAGCAATAGTTATGGATAATATAGACTTAAAAGGTTCAGATAGTGACCAATGGGTGCCAATTGATGGGTTTCAAGGAACATTTGATGGTAATTATTATACAATAGACAATCTATATGTAAAAAGTAGTAGTTACTCAAGGTTAGGGCTATTTACAGAACTTAATAGTAAAGTAGTAGTACAAAGAACTATATTAAATAATGTAATTATAGAAAATACTTATGATAGTGGAACTATAACTACCATGACTGGTGGAATTGCAGGACATTCAAGTGGAATAATTAATAATTGTGGAATTAACAGTGGGAATATAAGTGCACAAAAAACATTAAAAGGAAGTGACAGTTATGCAAGGGTAGGAGGAATAATAGGTCAGGGAATTGGAGAAATAAATAAATGCTATAATAAAGCTACAATTAAAAGTAAAGTACCAAATGGATTTGGAAATAATGCATCAGCAGGTGGAATAGCAGGAGTTTTTAAGGGTAAATTATTAAATTGCTATAATGTAGGAAGTGTAGATGCAGAGGGGGATATAATAAGGATAGGAGGGTTTGCTTCAGATACGTCAGCTACATCGAATACAGATGTTAAATTCGAAAATTCTTATAATATTGGAAATATTGGAACACAAAGCAAGTTTGCCACAACGCAATATGTAGGAGGAATAGTAGCTTCAAATGGAATTTCAGAAACTAATTATACAGCAACTATTTCTAATTCCTATTGCATAGCAAATACACAATATGCTTACTATTATTGGAATGGTACTACACCTAATGCAACCTCAACTCAAGGACGTATTGAAGCAAATACTTTAAAAGGCTATACTAAAACTTTAGGAGATGCATATACAGAAGATACAAACAATATAAACAATGGTTATCCAATTTTAAAATGGCAAAAAGATAATGAAAAATAGGCATATTATCATGAAAAACAAGTTTTATACTTGTTTTTTTTATATGCACGAAACTATATTTATTAAATTATAATTCTCTATTGACATTGCCACAAATTAGTCATATACTAAAGCCATAATAAAGAGTAAGGAGGTTTCAACTATGGATAACTTAATAGAAATCAGATGGCATGGTAGAGGTGGTCAAGGTGCCAAAACAGCATCTTTATTACTAGCAGATGCCGCTTTCAACACAGGCAAGTATATTCAAGGTTTTCCAGAATATGGACCAGAAAGAATGGGGGCACCAATCACAGCATATAATCGTATAAGTAGCAACCCAATCACAATTCATAGTAACATTTATGAGCCTGACTATGTCGTTGTTGTTGATGATACACTTTTAGAATCTGTTGATGTAACATCAGGACTAAAAGAAACAGGAGCAATAGTAATAAACACAACAAAATCAGCAGAATATTTAAGAAATGTACTAAAAGGATATAAAGGAGATATTTTTTGCATAGATGCAAGAAAAATATCAGAAGAGGCACTGGGAAGATACTTCCCAAACACACCAATGTTAGCTGCAATAGTAAAGGTAAGTGGAATTATGACAGACGAAGCTTTACTAGAAGATATGAAAGAATCTTTTAAACATAAATTTGCCAAAAAGCCAGAAGTTATTGATGGAAACATGAAGGCTTTAGAATTAGCATTAAAGGAGGTAAAAAAGATATGACAAAAATAAATAGTAAAACACCAATGGAAGAACTAACGTTAGGTGGTGACATTTACACTTCTGGAAATGCAAGAGAATTTAAAACAGGAGATTGGAGAAGCATAAAACCAGTTTTTTTAAGTGAAAATTGCAAACAATGTGGACTATGCTTCCCAGTATGCCCAGAAGATGCTATTCCAGTAAACAAAGAATGCAAAAGAGAAAATTTTAACTATGATTATTGCAAAGGATGTGGCGTATGTGCTAAAGTATGTCCATTTGGAGCAATTAAAATGGAGGAGGAGTAAATATATGAGTATAAGAGAAAGATTAAGTGGTAATGAAGCAGCAGCAACTGCCATGAAACAAATAAATCCAGATGTTGTAGCAGCATTCCCAATTACACCATCAACAGAAATTCCTCAATATTTTTCAACATTTGTAGCAAATGGAAGTGTAGATACTGAATTTGTTGCAGTAGAAAGTGAACATAGTGCAATGTCTGCTTGTATTGGAGCAGAAGCAGCAGGAGCAAGAGCAATGACAGCAACATCTGCAAATGGATTATCTTTAATGTGGGAAATGATTTATATAGCTTCTAGTTTAAGATTACCAATAGTTCTATCTTTAGTAAATAGAGCAGTATCAGGACCATTAAACATACATTGTGACCATTCAGATGCTATGGGAGCACGTGATAGTGGTTGGATTATGCTATTTTCTGAAACAAACCAAGAAGCGTATGACAACACTTTAATGGCACATAGAATTGCAGAGAATAAAGATGTTATGCTACCTTTAATGGTTTGTCAAGACGGATTTATTACATCACATGCCATTGAAAATATTGAATTAGTAGAAGATGAAAAAGTAAAAGAATTTGTTGGGGAATATCATCCAGAACATTATTTATTAAACAAAAATGAGCCAATTGCAGTAGGACCATTAGACTTACAAGCATATTTATTTGAACATAAGGCACAGCAAGCAGAAGCCATGAAAAATGCAAAACAAGTTATTTTAGATGTTAGCAAAGACTTTGAGAAAATGACAGGAAGAAAATATGGATTGTTTGAGGAATATAGATTAGAAGATGCAGAAATTGCAATTGTTTGTATGAATTCAACAGCAGGAACAACTAAATTTGTAGTAGACAATCTAAGAGAAAAAGGAATCAAAGCAGGACTTCTAAAAATACGTGTATATAGACCATTCCCAGTAGAAGAAGTAGCAAAAGCCTTATCACACTTAAAAGCAGTTGCTATTTTAGACAGAGCAGATTCAGTAAATGCAGCAGGTGGAGCCTTATTTGAAGACGTAACATCTGCAATGTATGTAAATAATATCCATGTACCAGCTGTAAATTATGTATATGGAATAGGTGGTAGAGACACCAAAGCAGATGATATTGAAAAAGTTTATGAAGATTTATTAGAAATTACAAAAAATGAAAAAGTAGAAAATCCATATCGCTATTTAGGATTAAGAAGGGAGGAAAAATAATGGCTTATAATGTAAAAGAAATAGTTGCAAACAGTCCATCAAGATTTACAGCAGGACACAGAATGTGTGCTGGTTGTGGTGCACCACCAATTGCAAGACACATAATGAGAGCATTAAAACCAGAAGACCATGCAGTAGTTGCAGGAGCAACAGGATGTATGGAAGTATCAACCTTCATTTATCCATACACGGCATGGACAGATTCATTTATCCACACAGCATTTGAATGTGCTGGTGCTACATTATCAGGAGTAGAAGCAGCATATCAATCTATGAAAAAACAAGGGAAATTACCAGAAGGAGAAACAAAATTCATTGCATTTGGAGGAGATGGAGGAACTTATGACATAGGACTTCAAAGTTTATCTGGTGCAATGGAACGTGGTCATGACATGGTATATGTTTGTTATGACAATGGAGCATATATGAACACAGGAATACAACGTTCTTCAGCAACACCAAAATTTGCAGACACAACAACATCACCAGCAGGAACAGTAGTTCATGGTAAAATGCAATCAAGAAAAGACTTAGCAAAAATAATGGCAGGACATCACATACCTTATGTAGCACAAACATTAGGATATATGAACTTTAAAGACCTATATGAAAAAGCCGAAAAAGCAATATATACCCCTGGACCTGCTTTCCTAAACGTAATGGCACCATGTCCTAGAGGTTGGGGATACCCAACAGACCAATTAATGCAAATAAACAAACTAGCAGTAGAAACATGTTATTGGCCATTATATGAAGTAATAGATGGAAAATACACAATAAACTACAAACCAGCAAAAAAACTACCAATAGAAGAATTCCTAAAACCACAAAAAAGATTTAAGCACATGTTTAAACCAGGCAATGAGTGGATGATAGAAGAATTCCAAAAAGAAGTAGACGCAAGGTGGCAAGAATTGTTAGACTTAGAAGAAATAACCATGTGACATTGGGGACGTTTCTTTTTTCACATTTTTGTGACATTGGGGACACTTCTTGATGTTGATTATAGATGTTTTCCTTGTGGCATTAAGGTAGGAATGTTATAAATAGCAAATAGCCTTTAGATTTAATCTAAAGGCTATTTAAAATTAACTAGACTGTCATTTGTCTTTACTTTCTATCACAATTAAAATTCCACTTTTTAACCAAATAGTAGCAACATTTTCCACAATCTCATTACTAACCCCTAAACTTGTTCCAATAGATAAACTATAATTTTGTAGTGGATATTTAAAACCCTTTAAGATTAAACCATCAACCTTTGTAGATAGTGGGATTAAAGAGACATATTTCCCATAAACTTTATTTTTGTATAAAGAAGTATTGCTGTTTATTAAATAAATTCGATTATATCTATCTAAGATTTGGCAAGGAATGCCAGCATCTAATGAATTTTTTAAAATATGAACATTTGCAAGAGAGTGATCCATTCTTTTTCCTAATGCTCCAATTATGGTGATATTTGAACTATGTAACTCAATTGCTAAATTTAAGGCAATATCTGTATCAGTATTATCTTTTTCAGGATTGTATTTATGAAAAACAATTTTAGGATTATTCCTAAAACTTTGCAATATACTAGTATCTACAGAGTCAAAATCTCCAACAACATGATTTGGGACAACATTTAACTCGAATAAAGCTTCTAAGCCTTTATCAACTGCAATAATATTTAAGCTAGAGTGTTCTTTTATACAATATTCCAACATTTGTTTATCTATTTCCCCACCTGAAACAATTAAACTTTCCATTTTAAAATCCATTCCTTTCTCACTTCACTATAAAGGCACACATAGTAATAAAAAATATTTATCTAAAATCAAAGATGTGTCCCAAATTTCACAAAAATGTGAAAAAGGAAACGTCCCCAATGTCACATTTTGCTAGGTTTACGTAAAAATGTCGCAAAAGAAACGTCCCCAAAACGACATAAGAAGAGGGCACCTACTATAATTGGCAAATAAAATGTGTATAGTCGCCAAAATAGGATTGACATATTGATTGTTCCTTCTTGAAATATTGTGTTAAATAATAGGAAAAATCCACCCTCTGCACCAAGCCCAGAGCCTGGAGTTGGTATAAATGTCATTATTAGTAATAGGAATGCTTGTAAAGGGATAATTTGCCAAAAGCTAATTCCAGTGTTTCCAAATGCACGATATACCATGTAAGTTATTGAGTAGTAAGCAAAACTCTGAATGACAGCTGTTATAAACATTTTAAGTACCATTTTCTTTTCAGATTTCATAAAAAGAAATTGTTCTCTAAAGTTATCTATGCTTTTATCTAACTTTTCTATTGTTTTTTCTGGACTTTTAAATATATGAATTTTTCCTAATAGTTTGATAACAGGTGTTGTAAAAAATGTTATAACTTTTTTCTTAACTCCTGCTAAAATGACAACAATTATTGCTAATATGTTTACAACAAATCCTAAAATAGCAATCCATACATATTCTTGCATTAGTTTAGCAAAGAAATTGAATTCAAAAAATACAACTATTAAAGTACTTACTACTAAAGCTGTTTGGGTGATAATAAACTTCATTGCCATAGCAGATAAAGAATCACTAACTCTTTTTCCTGTTTTGGTTAGCTCATAAGCTTGCATTGGCTGACCACCAGTAGAAAATGGAGTGATATTATTAAATAATTGTCCAAGCATTGATACTCTAAAAGAGTTAGTAAATTTTTGGTTGGGATACATTTTTTTTATTGGTGTGTGTAGATTAGAGGCTTCGCAAAACCAATGAATAATTAGGCAAACAATTCCAGCAAATACCCATTTATAGTCTACTTGGTGTAGTAATTGAATAATATTGTCTATTCCATCTACTTTTACCATATATATAAATAAACCAATGAAAATTGCTAGGATAAGGAAAAAATTGAAAACAATTACTTTTTTGTTTGCTGGTTTTACTTCCTCATGAAGTTCTTCAATTTCTGCATTAGTGTTTAACTTTTCTTCAAAATCTTCAGACATTTTGTACTTCCTCTCTAAAAATCTTTTTAACATTATATCTGTTATACCTCAAATTATACCATAAATCAAGAGAAAAATGCTTAATTTTGAATTAAAAATTATTTGCAAGATTATAATAACAAATTTTAATGTTACAAAATTGACAAAAATACAACGATGTGATATTATGTTGACACTAATAAAGAAAGGTGTGACTAAAAATATGGCACGTAAATCACAAATATTGGAAAAAATTGAAGCTTTAACTGAATGGATAGAAAAATATCCTAAGGCAACTATAGTGCCAAAAGTTTCAGAAGATGTTTTAAGACAATACTCAAAAACAGAAGAAGAATATAAACAAATCTTAGAAGAATATGAAAAAATGAAAAGATATTATGACTATGTTAAAGATAGAAGTAGAAAGAATAAACTTAAAAGTGATGAATATTCTAAATGTAAAGAGGGAAATATTGGAGGTGTTTTTGGATACCCAACTAAAATAGAAGAATTGGCTAAACAATATGGAATATCTGAAGAAAAAATCAGATATATAATGACCAATTATGGTACAATGGATAATTTTTATAAATTATTCAGAAAACAAGAGATAAAAAAAGAAAAAGATATAATATTAGCAAATTCATTTATTAAAAATTTAGTAGATGTTGATGGCAATTCTAATGTCGGATATGATAAGTTATTTAAAGAAATAACTCATAGAAGAGAAAATTCATGTAATGAATTAGTATTATATTCAAGTGAGAAAATTGATGAATGCTTAAAAAAAATAGGAGAAAGAGAAGGAACTGTACTAATAAGGAGATTTTTCTTGCCATCAAATAATAAAAGTAGGACTTTAAGAAGTATTGCTCGTGAAATGGAAGTGACAGTAGAGAGGATAAGACAAATAGAACAAAGAGGACTTAGGAGATTGAAATTTAGAAGAAAAGAATTTTCCTATGATTTAAATAAATTGAAAAATAGTGATTTAGCAACAGATGATGAAAAAATGAAATTATTAGAATTAGAAAATGAATTAAATGACATCAATTTTTCTCGTGTAGATATACAAAGCAAGAGTGTTTTAGAGGGATTAGAACTTTTAAAAGTAATACAAAAAAGAATTGAAGAAAGAGGAACAATACCAAAATATATTACAATACAAAAAGCAGGACTTTCCACAAGAGCTTGTAAGGCATTACGATTTCATGGTATAAATTATTTGCAAGAAGTTTCAAATTATACATATGAGCAAATAAAAAAATTCAGAAACATAGGAACAACAACAATGCAAGAAATTGTTGCCAAATTAGAAGAACATGGGTTACAATTAAAAGAAGAACCTAATGTGGAAAACGAAGAAGCCAAAGAAAAACAAGAATTAGTAGAAAGAATTCTTAAACAACAAGAAAAAATAGCTGAGCAACAAGACCAAATAAAAGACTTAAGCTATCAAAAAAAGGAGTTATAAATGTATAACAATGAAACAAAGCAAGAAAAACGAAAAGACTTTAAAAACGAAATAAAAGTTGATGCAAATGTTGCTAATATGGTAATTGAAAGAAAAAAGTTTTTAGAGCAAATTGATGGAAATGAAGCAATTTTAAATATGTTATCAACAGAAAGATTATATAAACTTGAAAAATATTATAATAATATTATTGAACAAAATGAACAAAAAATAAAAAAGTTAAAAGAAACAACATAAAAAAATATAAGAGAGGAATGATATTTTATGACAAAAATAGTTATTTTAAATGATACAAGAAACTTTGACAAAGAAAAATTTGAAAACGATGATGGATTTTCAGCGTACATAGAAACTGAAAATAACAAAATTTTATTTGATGCAGGACCAACAGAAAAATTCAAGAAAAATGCAGAAAAATTAGGTGTAGACTTAAATGAAGTAGATACAATAGTTTTAAGTCATGGACATTTCGACCATGGAGATGGACTTAAATATTTTAATAACAAAGTAGAATTTATAGCACACCCAAATTGTATATTAAAAAGATGGTGGAAAGATGACCATTCACATTATTCAGGAATTCAATTAAGTAAAAAAGAGTTAGAAACAAAATATAATGCACATTTTACAAAAGAACCATATAAAATAAATCAAAATGCATATTATTTAGGAGAAATTCCAAGAATATATCCAGTAAATCTAAAAAAATGGGTACTTGAAAATGGTGAAAATGACGAAGTGCTAGACGATTCAGGAATGGTTATTAACACACAAAAAGGAATAATAGTAATTGCAGGTTGTAGCCATAGTGGAATTTGCAATATAGTTGAACATGCCAAAAAAGTCACAAACAATAATAATATATTGGCTGTAATTGGTGGCTTTCATTTAAGACAAGTAGACGAAACTACCAATAAAGTTATAAATTATATGAAAGAAAATGTAAAAGAAGTTATATTAGCACATTGTACATCAGACGAGGTGTGCAATAAATTTACAAATGACTTAAAAGAAATAAAAGTATCTATTACAGAAGTTGGGAAAAAATATGAATTTTAGGAAAAAGGAAGAATAATAATGGATAAAGACTTTGGAAAGAGTATATGAAAATATGCTCTTTTAAATCGAAAAAAACAGAACAAAATTTTGCAAAACTATTGAAAAAATGTTTGTAATATGATATAAATATAGAAGATAAAAATGAATTTTAATTGTTCGGAAATCCTGAACAGTTGAAGAATTTGAACATTTTGCCGACGCTGGCAAAACGATAAAAACGCAGAAAAAACAAAATAAGAATGAATTGGTAACAATTTGTTACCAGTCGAAAATAAAAAAACAGTTGGTTAGAAATGGAGGAAATATATGGATAGGAAAGATAATAATATAATAATTTATCAAGACGAAGATGGAATTACGAAAGTTACTGTTAGATTTGTAGATGAGGATATATGGCTAACTCAAAATCAAATTGCAGAAATATATAAAACAACTCAAGAAAATATCTCTATGCATATAAAAAATATTTATAAGGATAAGGAATTAAACAATGATTCAACTAATAAGAAATTCTTATTAGTTCAAAATGAAGGTAATAGGCAAGTAAAAAGAAATATAGACCATTACAATTTAGATATGATTATAGCATTAGGATATAGAGTACAATCACAAGTTGCTACAAGATTCAGAGTATGGGCAACGCAAAGATTGCATGAATATATTCAAAAAGGTTTTGCTCTTGATGATGAAAGACTAAAACAAGGTGGAAATAGATATTTCAGAGAATTATTGCAAAGAATTAGAGATATTCGTTCATCTGAAAGAAACTTTTATCAACAAGTTACAGATATATATGCTACTTCAATAGATTATGACCCACGTTCTGATTTAACAAAGAAGTTTTTTGCAACAGTCCAAAATAAGCTTCATTATGCAGTTCATGAACATACAGCAGCAGAAATAATATATGAAAGAGTTGATAATGAAAAGCCATTTGTAGGAATGACTAATTTTAAAGGAGAATATATAACCATTGATGATGTAAAAATAGCAAAAAATTATTTATCAAAGATAGAATTACAAAGATTAAATTTATTAGTATCACAATTTTTAGACTTTGCAGAATTGCAAGCTTTAGAACAAAGAGAAATGACAATGAATGATTGGGTAAATGAATTAGATAATCAAATAGTACAAAATAAAAGAAAGTTATTAGAGGATAATGGAAAAATATCACATAAAGAAGCAATTGAAAAAGCAGAAAAAGAATTTGAATTATATAGAGAAAGAGAAATGAAACAGCTAGAAAGCGATTTTGATAAAGTCATAAAAATGTTAAATTCAAATAATAAATTAACTTAAAAAGAGGAGATAAAAAATGGAAGAACAAATAAAAGAATTAACACTACTATTATTGTATTTAAATTCTTGGGTAGAAAAAGAACCATATGGAGAATTTCGCCGATCATGGAAAGGATATGATTTTGACATTTTAAATGCACTAGAAGATGAACATTTAATAGGTGGTAGCACGCATAAAGCAAAATCTACCTACTTAACAGAAGAAGGATTGGAAAAAGCCAAGAAAGAATTACAAGATAGGGAAAAACAAACAAAAGAAAAAGAAAGGGAATCTGAAAAATTAAAAAAGAAATATCAATTGGAATTAGAGAAAAAAGA
>CATLUC010000032.1:0-1341 GCA_950059165.1 uncultured Clostridium sp. | reverse complement strand
TATTGAATAGGAGGGTGATATGCAAAGTAATAAAGAGGAATTTATAGAAAGAATTGCTGTAAAACAAGATAAAGAATTACAAAGAATATTAAAATTGCAAAAAGCATATGAAAAGAGACTAATATTAGAAGATGAAATTTCTGAAGAAGACAAAGAAAAATTATATAACCTATATGAGACACAGATTAAAAAAATAAAAAGCACAATAAAAGTATCAGAAAATGCCATAGAAAGAAATAAAAACGATATAATAAAAATTAGGAATAAGTTAAAATAGAACATTTGAGCTATATGATGAAAAAGATACCAAGATTTAGATACCAATAAACTAAATCTTAAATTCTATTTTTTTATTAAACGAATATATTATAGAATAAAAATAAAAAAATAGAAGGAGAAAGAAATGCAAGATAAAGGTTTAGATTTTAAACACAAAGAAGTAGTAAACATTAATGATGGAAAAAGATTAGGTTATGTTCAAGACGTTTGTGCAGATTTAGAAACAGGAACTATAACATCTATGATGGTTGCAAGAAAGAGAATAGATATAAATTTAATAAATTCTTTATAGAAAGTGGATATATGAGTTTTGCATTTGAAAGAGAACGTAGGAAAAAGGACTATGTTACAAAAAAGAATCAAAGAAGGACAGGCTATGTGGTAAAAGAAAAATATAGTTATGATGTAGTTTGTAAAGTAGAATTATAGGTTAAGAAGAGTATATGAAAAAAATAATAGATAGAAAATTATTTGGATTTTTTTAGATTATCCATCTTATCTCTAATTCTATCAGAAACAATGCTAGTTTCTTCGTAATCAATAACATAAGAGCCATTAGAGAGTTCTAGAATATCACCTTCTTTTGCATTAGACGGAATATTAGAAATAGGAATGTCTGTCATTTTCTTTGTATTTCTATTTTCTAAAATAGCAAAATCACCTTCAAAACGGTCAAGAGTATATAGAGAGTTAGAATTTTTATCTAAAAAGTTCTTTAGTTCGTTTATAAAATTGTCTATAAAATTATTAGAACTATTTGAAGATATATTTTTACCTAGATTATTGAATAAATCCAAATTCATATTGAGAAACCTCCTTTCAATGTAAAATATTAAAGTAATTATACATGCAAAACTAATATTTTTCAATGTTTATGTAAAAAAATGTAAAAAGATCTAATTTAGATTGAAAAAAGCAAAATAATACAATATAATAATGAAAAAAGGAGAAACAAATGGAGAGAGATAAACGAAATCAAATATTAAAGAGAATTGCTAGCATAAGTATTTTGACATTATTAATTGTATTATTAGTACTAATAATACAATTAATAATGTCAAA
>CATLUC010000031.1 GCA_950059165.1 uncultured Clostridium sp. | reverse complement strand
TTATATAGATTAAATTTTTATATATTTTTGTTTCACATCATTGACACAACAACAGTCAAATTTGAAAAAATTATCCAGAATTGGTTGACAAATCAAGTTTTTTATAATATAATATTTTCACTTATGAATGAATAAAAATAGACTTCTCCCCGGTAGTTTATTTTGTATTCATAAAAATAGTAAACAAAAAAAGAAATAGGAGGGTAATGATTACCATGAATAATACTACATATAGCGCTAAACGTGGCGAAGTTGAAAGTAAATGGTATATTATTGATGCCACAAACAAACCACTTCGGTAGAGTAGCAACAGAAGCTGCTAAATTATTAAGAGGAAAACACAAACCAACATATACACCTAATATTGATACAGGTGACCATGTTATTATATTAAATTGTAAAGATGTTATATTAACAGGAAATAAAATAAATCAAAAAATTTATAGACATCATTCAGGTTATATTGGAGGAATGAAAGAAGTTCCTGCCAAAGTAATGCTTGAAAAAAATCCAGAAAAAGCAATGACATTAGCTGTTAAAGGAATGTTACCTCATAACTCTTTAGGAAGACAACAAGCAAAAAAATTAAGAGTTTACGCAGGAAGCGAACATGAAAATCAAGCACAAAAACCAGAAGTATGGGAGGTAAAATAATATGGCTAAAAAAGAAAATATTGTTTTCTACGGTACAGGTAGAAGAAAAAGTTCTATCTCTAGAGTTAGACTTGTAGAAGGAACAGGTAAAATCACAATCAATGGAAAAGATATTGAAGAATTCTTCGGTTTAGAAACATTAAAAGTTATTGTAAGACAACCATTAACAGTTACTAATACAACTACTAAATATGATGTAATAGTTACTGTAAAAGGTGGTGGATTCACTGGTCAAGCAGGTGCTATCCGTCATGGTATTGCAAGAGCTTTAAATGAAGCAAATAGCGAATACAGACCAGCTTTAAAACAAAACGGTTTCTTAACAAGAGACCCTCGTATGAAAGAAAGAAAAAAATACGGTCTTAAAAAAGCTAGAAAAGCTCCACAATTTAGTAAAAGATAAAAACAAGCCCCTTTGGGCAAGAGGTCAAAAAAGCCTATATACAAAGCGGTAATCTATTTGGATTACTGCTTTTCTTTTATTTTAGTAAAAGTCATTAAAAACTGATAAAAGCTGTCAAAAGCGACTAGCTAATATACACACGATATACAAATTTTAAAAAAAAGAGGTCATTTTTTATTAATTGACCTCTTCCCCTTTTTCATATAAATAATGGCTGATGAATTTTGAAATTTTATTAGTAACATATATTAAGTTAAATAATATATTTATTCTATTAACTAATATAAATCATTTTCTTTTTTTGTATCTACATCATTTTCTGCTTTAAAATCAGGTGTCATTATTAAAATAAGTTTCATTTTACCTGAATATGTAAATTCTGTTCTTGCTGGAGCTTCTATTACATCTCCTTCTTTTACATCAAATATATCTTTATTTATAGAAAATTTACCTTTTCCTTCTAATACATAATAAATATGTGTACTTTCTTTATCATAAACATATTTATCAAGACCTTTATGACTAACTTCAATATATAAACCTAATTCTTTTGTTTCTAAATTGTATTTATACCCTTCTAAACCATTTTGAATAAAATGTGGAGTATCTGGCAATACTTTAATATAATTAGTCATTCTATCTTCCCCCTTATATCCAACATACTTTATTATAACAATATATAAAAATTATTGACATTACTAATTTTATATATTATAATAATTATAGAAAATAAGGAACCATCAAATATGGTTACCAAAGTTGTTATAAAAAATAGTCACATCTCTATTGGTCAGCAGAGATGTGATTTTCTCTATATGTAATTATAGTTATAACTATAATTAATATAAATGAGATGATAGTAAGAGCAACATTTGTAAACAATGATAACACTAATAATTGTAAAAGTATTTCTTCTAACATTCTACACCACCTCGCTTTCTTTTGTGAAATTAAGATGGTAACCACATTCTACTTTTCCTTATTTTCATGACAAATTATATATTTTATTTTGCTTATTGTCAAGACTTTTTAGAACATTTGTTTATACAGATAAAAACTATTTCATACTAATATATTTTAATATCTGTATAAATAATGTGGCTAATTTTTTTTTTTTTTTTTACATACTAAAATAAGTATGGATTTATTTTTATTCTCTTAATCTTCTTTAAAACTTTAATTCTAACGTCATTTAACAGTTCAAAACGTAATTTATTAGTACACATACAATATACAAAACTTACTCAAAATGCTTAAAAATAAACCTTTGTAATTTACAAAAAGATAAAAAGAAATTATTAAGCGCCAAAAACTTAAAGTTTTTGGCGCTTTTTGTTCTAATGTTTATATGCACTATAATTCCAATCATATCCTATTACATATAATAATGATGGACATTTTTTGGATTGAACCAATAGTATCCTACATTTTTGTTTATTAAATCTAAATATTATAATTTTACTATCATTAGTTAGATTTAATTCTTTTCTTATTCTTTCATCTATTGCTACATTTAATTCATATAATGGTAACATTTCATAACCTACTGCTTTAGGTTTATTTTGAAAATCTACCAATTTAACATTTGATAATTCTTTAAATTTTTCATATAATTCATACATTGTCTCATTACATTTTTCTTTGGTCTTTTTAGTTATTTTTTCTATTGTATATTCTTTTGAATTAACAGAATACTTAAATGAAAGAATAATATTTTCATCATGTCTACATTCTAACATTATATATTACTATAGTTCTCCTTAAAATAAGTTTGCATTACTTTTCTATCAATAACATGGTTTCTTGGCGTTTCTTTCCATGGTTTTTCTTGATGTGTCATATCTCTTAACTTCCATGCTGTATATTGTCCAAACTTATTATAAACTTTTTTTAATAATAATTTCGTATCTTCATCTAATTTATCTTCGTAATCTTCATCATATTGTATTCCGTTTGCTCCAAATATTCTAAATTTATCATATATTTTTCTAATTATAGGTCCATGTTCCCATGCTAAAAAATCTTCTTTTATTAAGCTATTATCTTTTTTGGCTAAATAGTATCCTTGTGCATAATATAATAATTTTTGCAACTTCAAATTTGTTATAAATTCAGAGTCTTCAAAATTCATTTGTTTTCTATTCTCGTTTAAAAACCAATTTGCAATGTCTATCGCACTATACTTCCCTTTGTTGAACATAGAATTCCCTCCTTCTTTTATATTTATAACATATTATTACTTTTTTCAATAAAAATATGTTATATAATAAATTTAATATTTGCTCTTATATAGTATAGAACTTTTGTTTTACGTTGTCAATAGATTTTTATTATTTTCTATAAATAAAAAATCATATCGTCTTGTACAGCTATCACTTCTAAATTATATTGTTTACTTAATTCTTTTGCTATTAACACTGGGTTTGCTTTTAAAATATCACTATTAAAATGTGTTAATAGTAGTTTTTGTGGCTTTACTTGTTTTATAAATTCTTCAACTGCTGGTATATCCATATGTTTTGGGTTTGGTTTAGAATTAACATTATATGGTACATTCATAATCAATATATTACATTTTTTATATGTTTCTAATAATTCTTCAAAATATCCTGTATCTGTTACAATTCCAATCTTATTTTTCTTCGTAGTTATTACAAAACCATAATTTTCAACACCATGTCTATGTTCAATCGATGTTTCTATTTCTATGTTTTTAATTTTATATTTTGTTTTTGGTTTTATAATATGCATATCTTTTGGAAAGTCCATTAAATATTTTTGTAATATTTTATCTTCTATTGCTTGGTTTGGAATTAACAATGTCCCTCTCTTTTTATTTCCTCCATCTGTCATTAGTTCTACAAAAATATTTAGGTCATTTGAATGGTCAATATGTATATGTGATAAGATTATGCCATCTAATTCATCTTCATAATTATTTATATATTTATAAAATGTGTTTACTCCTGGGTCTATTATTATATTTGTATCATCTGCTTTTAGATATAATCCTCCTGCTTGTCTAATTTTTTTAAAGAATATTTCTTTGCTGCCTGTTGTGCCAAAAAAATGTATAAAATCCATATTATTTTCTACCTTTCATATATTTGCTTTCATTTACGACCAACGATACATTTGCTTAAGTTAAACTTATAATAACATTTTTTTATTTTGTCAAATCAGAATTTTTAATATTCTATGTCTACCAATTCCAATCCTATCCTTCTTTGTAGTTATTATAAAACCATAATTCTCATTTTGCTATAACAAATATTTAAGTTATATATCATGTACATAAACTTTTTCAATTTTTCCATTTCCTAATGGTGCATTTTCTATAAACTTCCAATTATTTTTTTCATAATAATTGTCATGCTCTGTAATTAAATATAATTTTTTATATCCAAATCTTCTTATAAGTTCAATTGCTTTGTTTTGCAAAAATGTACCTATTCCTATATTTCTATAATTTTCTTTAATATATAATCCTGCCATCCATGGATACAAATCTTGTCTTGAACATAAATCATTTCTCCACAATGAAACTATTCCTACTAATTCATTTTTATATAATGCTATATAAGTCCCGAGGTATATCATTAGTATTTAAACAATGTTTTGTCCTATATATTACTCCTTCAATTGTATCTCCATTCTCTTTGCCCCATTCTTTCCAATATAAGTTTGATACTTCTTCAAGATATTCAAGTTTCTCATTTAAATTTTTAAAATTTATATCTTCTATATTTATATCCATGTCATTTTCACCTTTCATATATTTGCTTTCATTGCATTTTCTTTTTTATAAAATCCATGCATTTTGCCATTAGTTCTTTTTGTATCCCTTTATTTCTAAATTCTTCTTTTGTATATACATTAGATATATATCCTATTGTTCCTAATAAATTTGTGCATAAAAGAGATATGACCCTCATACCTCTTAATTTTTTTATTTTGTTATCCATTTTACCAAATCCAAATTTGCTGGTTCTAACAACATTTCATGTTTTGGCATAACTCTAAATGTGTAACCATAGTTACCCCCAGTTGTTAGCTCTATTTTAGACGTAAAATAATATTTTTTATTATCATCATCTTGGTCTTGTAGTTTCATTGGTGTAATACTAACATTTTCAACCACACCATTTTCTAAAATCTTTCCATAATACACTTCTACTGTAACATTTTCTACATTTATATTTGGTAATTGTACTTCACACGCAACCTCAATATTGTTTCCTGCATCTATTGTAATATTATCTAAATTATTTACCTGTGTAATTTTAATATCTTTCCAGTTGCCATATAGGTCTTTTTTCCATGAATTATAGCTTGCTACATTGTCAATATCGCCATAATATTTTTTAGTCAAATTACAAAGTGGAATATATAATTTGTCTGTATAATCTACTAACATTCTAGCTGTACTATATTTTCCACCTGTTGTAATAATAGAATTTTTCATCAATTCTAGCCATTTTTTTGATATTCCATTTTTGTCTTTTTCATAGTAGATAGGTATTATTTTTTCTTCTAATGTACGGTACATACTTTCACTATCTGCCATGTCTTGTGCTTCATAAGAGTCATATTCAGCATTTGTTCCAATAGTCCAGCCGTTTGTTTGGTTATATCCTTCTGCCCACCATCCATCTAAAACACTAAAGTTGATAACACCATTTACAGATGCTTTTTGTCCACTTGTTCCAGATGCTTCCATTGGCCTTCTTGGGTTGTTTAACCACACATCTACACCACTTACTAGATATTTTGACATTGCTATATTATAGTTTTCTAATATGAATATTTTTCCTTTAAATTGTGGCATCATAGATATTTCATGTATATATTTAATTAAGTCTTGACCTTCTTTGTCTGCTGGATGTGCTTTTCCTGCAAATATAATTTGAACTGGTCTAGCACTATTATTTAGAATTTGCGTAATTCTTTCTAAATCTTTAAAAATAAGTGTTGCTCTTTTGTAAGTTGCAAATCTTCTTGCAAATCCTATTGTTAATGCTTCTGGATTTAATTTTGATACTATTTCATTTATTTCTTCATAACTGTATCCTGAGCGTCTTAATCTTTCTGTTGTACTATCTTTTACCCATTTTAGTAATTTTATTTTTCTGTCTGTATGTACAGTCCATAATTTGTCATCTGGGATATTTCTAATTTTTTCCCATGTTGTATCTTTGTGAATGTTATCTTGCCAATATGGCATAAGATATTTGTTGTATAATTCTTTTAATTTTGGTGCTAACCATGAACATGTATGAATTCCATTTGTTACATATTCAATTGGTGATTCATTTGCTGCTATGTTTGGCCATACTTCGCCAAATAATTCCCTTGATACTGCACCATGAAGTTCACTTACACCATTCTTTTTCCCTGCAATTTTTAGTGCTAAAATTCCCATATTAAAGCCTTCGTCTAAGTCAATTCCTGGCTTCATACCAAGTCTTAAAAATTCTTCTCTTGATAAACCTAATCTTGGCCAAAAGTCTTTAAAATACCTTTCTACTAAGGCAAGTGGGAAAATATCATTTCCAGCAGGCACTGGTGTATGTGTTGTAAATACAGTTTTTGAACTTGCTATGTCTTTTGCAACTTCAAATGATACTTGTTTTTCTTTTATTATATTTTTTATTATTTCTAAGTTTAAGAATGCAGAATGCCCTTCATTCATGTGATATACAGTAGGGTTTAAATGTAAATATTGGGTCAATAAATTTACCCCTGCCATACCTAAAACTATTTCTTGACGTATCCTCATTTCTTGGTCGCCACCATATAGCCTTAGTGTTACATCTCTATCTTCTTCATTGTTTTTTTCAATATCTGAATCTAATAAATATAGTTTAACTCTTCCTACATTTATTTGCCAAACTTTTAAGTATAATCTTCTTTTTGGGAATTTTACATAGATTGTTAAATCTTCCCCTTTTTCATCTTTTACTGGGTTGATTGGCATATCATATAAATCAATATTATGGTATTCTGTTTCTTGTTGACCATAACCATTGATTTTTTGGTGAAAATATCCATTTTTATATAGCAAACCAACAGCAACTAGTGGTATCCCTAGGTCACTAGCTGATTTTAAATGGTCACCAGATAAAATTCCAAGCCCGCCCAGAATAAATTGGTATTGTTTGGTCTAAACCATATTCTGCTGAAAAATAAGCAATTAAGTCATTTTTGTTTTCTGGGTATTTATTTGCAAACCATGTATTTTTACTATTCATATAGTTTTGGAAATTTTCAACTATTTTATCATATTCTTTTAAAAATGATGTTTCTTTTGCTACTTTTTCTAGTCTATCTTGTGATACATGTTTTAAAAATTTGACTGGATTTTTGCTTGATTGTTCCCATAAATCGTTATCAATTTTTTGGAATAATCTTAAGAATTCGGTGTTCCATGACCACCATAAATTATTTGCTATTTCTGATAGCTTTTCAATCCTTTTTGGTAATTGTGGATTTACTGTAATTCTATTGAATATGTACATTTTTAATTGTCCTCCTTTGTATTTTGCTTAAAGCTTTTTCTCTTGCATTTTTTATATCTATATTATCTATTAAATCTTCCTTTTTGTCAAATGTTTTTTTACACTATTTCCAATTTTTTATTCTTTCCATTGCCTCTATTGTATTTTCCTTTGTTCCAAAAGCTGTTAGCCTAAAATATCCCTCTCCATGGGCTCCAAATCCACTTCCGTGGTGTACCTACTATATTAACTTCTTCTAGTAATTTATCAAAAAATTCCCATGATGTCATTTGATTTGGCACTTTTAGCCATACATAAGGTGAATTCACTCCACCATATACCGTAAATCCAGCTTTTTCTAATCCTTCTTTTATAATTTTTGCATTTTCTAGATATGCTTTTATATTTTCTTTTATTTGTTTTTTTCCTTCTTCTGAATATGTTGCCTCTGCTGCTCTTTGAACAATGTAAGATACACCATTAAATTTTGTACAAGTTCTTCTATTCCATAATTTGTTTAAAAGTATTTCTTCTCCTTCTTTTGTGTATCCCTTTAGCCTTTTTGGAACTATTACATAAGCACATCTAACCCCTGTAAATCCAGCTGTTTTAGAATAGCTTTTAAACTCAATTGCAACATCTAATGCACCTTCTACTTCATAGATACTATGTGGCACATTTTCCTGCGTAATAAATGCTTCATATGCAGAATCATATAAAATTATTGCTTTATTTTCTTTTGCATAATCTACCCATTTTTTTAATTGTTCTTTTGTTAAAACTGTTCCTGTTGGGTTGTTTGGAAAACACAAATAAATCATATCAACTTTTTCTTTTGGTAATTCCGGTATAAAACCATTTTCCTCTGTTACTGGCAAATATGTAATATCTCTTCCACACATGATATTAGTATCTAAATATACTGGATAAACTGGGTCTGTAATTGCAACCTTATTACTTGATGCAAAAATATCTACTATATTTCCACAGTCACATTTTGCTCCATCTGATACAAAAACTTCATCTTCTGCTATTTCTACTCCTAGTGCTTTGTAGTCATTTTCTACAATTGCTTTTCTTAAAAATTCATATCCTTGCTCTGGTCCATATCCTTTAAAGCCTTCCTTTGTTCCTATTTCATCAACTGCTTTATGCATTGCTTCTAAACAAGCTGGTACTATTGGTTTTGTTACATCTCCAATTCCTAGTTTTATAATTTTTTTATCTGGATTTTCTTTCGTATATTTAGCTACTTTTTTAGCAATTGTTGAAAACAAATAGCTATCTTCTAATTTCATAAAATTTTCATTAATTAAACTCATTTTTTCCTCCTTTTGAGACATCTAAATGAGACCTGTCCCTTGTTTTCACTGTTTCAATTCTCCTTCAAAAACCGTTTTTGCAGGTCCTGTCATATATATATGATTGTCCTTTTCATTCCATTCTATTTGTAGTAATCCCCCGTAGCAATTCTACTAATACATTCCTATTTGTTAGCTCATTTAGACAGCAAGCTACAACTGAGCCACAAGCTCCTGTGCCACATGCAAGCGTCTCCCCTGAGCCTCTTTCCCAAACTCTCATTTTAATATTTTCTTTGTCTACTATTTCTATAAATTCTACATTTGTTTTGTTTGGAAATACATTTGCTACTTCTAAAACCTCTCCATATTTTTTTACATCAAAATTTTTTACATCTTCTACAATTGTTACTGCGTGTGGGTTTCCTGTTGAAACACAAGTACATATAAATTCTTTGTCTATTGCTTTTACTTTTAGATTTTTAACTGGATTTTGGTTTGCTATAACTGGTATTTTTTCTGGTTCTAAAATAGGTTCTCCCATGTCTACTCTGACTGTTTCTACTTCGTCATTTACTACATTTAAGTTTAAAACTTTTATACCTGCTAGTGTTTCGATTTTAACTGTTGTTTTGTTTGTTAATCCTTTGTCATATACAAATTTTCCTACACAACGTATACCGTTTCCACACATTTCTGCTTCACTACCATCTTGGTTAAACATTCTCATCTTGAAGTCTGCTATTTCACTTTTGCAAATTAGAATTAGCCCATCTGAGCCTACTCCAAAGTGCCTGTTACTTACAAATTTTGCAAGTGATGCTTCGTTTTCTAGTTTTTGGTTTATTGCATCTATATATACATAGTCATTTCCTAATCCTTGCATTTTTGTGAATTTTATCATATAATCACCCTTTCTTAAGGTGTTTTTACAATGAATTATAGTTATATTTCATTGCCTGCATTTTATCATATGCATATTTTTTTGTAAAGATATTGTTTTAAAAAGAGCAATGGGAAATCCCCTTTGCTCTTAAAAATTTTCTAATTCAATTAATACTCTTGCCATTTTAAGTAAGTCTAATAGATTTATTTCTTCATCTTTATATACATTACATGCATATAAAAATTCATTTTCTAAATTTTTATCTATATCTGCTAGATATCTTGCTAATTTTAGTAAATCTATTGCATTGAATTTTCCGTCGCCATTATTATCACCGAGTAACAACCAAAATGTATTCTACTTCTTCAGCTTCTGTTTTTATCTTTGCTCTTATTCCAGTTTTTACATTTGAGTTCTCTTCCTTAATCTCTGTTCCCTCTTTTTCATAAAATGTAATTTCTCCATTGGTTTCTATTGCATTTTTTATATCTTCTATTTTTTCGTCACTCATTATTCCATTTATATAAATTATTTCTTCCTTATTTTCATTTTCTACAAGTTTTGTTACGTATTTTTCAATATTTACTACCAATTTGTCTGTTACTTTTATAGTAACCTCTATACCTGTTATAATATTATAATTTGATGTATCTTCTGGTATATATGAACATTTAAAAGTATGGTTTCCAATTTCTCCAACATCAGCTTTTAAGTCATCTTCCCATTTAAAGCCTGTTGGGAGTTTTACATTTTCCAATTTAGCACCATAATATGTTATTATTCCTGAAGGAATTATATAATTTGGGTCTCCTTTTTCTATTTCAAATTCTGCTTTGTTAATACCTGTATAATTTCCAATTCCATTTACTATTACAAAAGCTGTTCCTGCATTTATATTGTTTTGATAAGATATTGTATAGTCTTTATTTAAAATTAATGTTTTTGCTTCATCTTTTACTTCAACAGTTGGTGTTATCTCTGATGCCGTATATTTATATTTTTCAACAATTTCTGATATTGTTGATGTCTTTATGTCTTTTGGTTTTATTACTAAGTTTATAACTCCTGATTTATCTCTATAATTTTCAGCAGATATTGTATAGTATATTTTGTAACTTCCTGCTTCTGTGTAAGTTGGAGTATTTTCTAAATTACATTCTGTTTGCGATGTTCCAAATTTTATATCAACTTTAGGTAATTCAATTATCATTTCAACAGTTACACCATGTTCTTTACCATCATATACTACTTCTACATCATCTGCAATATATTCCATATTTCCCTTTTCTATTGTAAATTCTTTTGTGATTGTTCCAGTATAATTATTATTTCCTGTAACAGTATAAGTTGCTGTTCCAACATTTATATTATTACTATAGGTTATTTTATAATCTTTGTCTTTTTCTAAAATCTTACCAAATGAATCTTTTACTTCTACTTCAGGCGTTTGCTCTTTTTTATTATATACAATATTTTCATTTATTAATTTAGTTGTTCCATTACTTAAATCTTGTGGTTTTATTATAAATTTCTTTGCTAATGTCCCCTTATAATTTCCCTTTCCTGTAGCTGTAATTGTTGCTTCTCCTGCATTTATATTATTAGTGTAAGATATTGTATAATCTGTGTCTTGTCTTAATGTGTAATTTGCCTGTTTTATAGTAAATTTAGGTGTTTTGGCTATTCCATCATATACATATTCACTAACATCTATAGCCCCATTTGTTGTACTTAAATCAACTGCTTCTATTGTTAATTTTTGAACACCCTCTAATTCATTGTAGTTACTATCTGTTGAAACTGCTTTATAATATATATTATATGTTCCTATTTCTGTGAATTTAGGAATTGATGTTAATGTATATTTACCTTGTTCTAATCCATATCTAATTGTTGTTCCATTTTGTGGATTAATTACATCAACTTTTATTGTGTGTTCTGCTCCATCATATGTATGCGTTGTCTCCGTTATGTTTAATTTTATTGTTCCTTTTTCAATCGTAAAGCTTTTAGTGATTGTACCTGTATAGTTTCCTTTTCCTGTTATTGTAATTGTTGCTGTTCCAACATTTGTATTGTTACTATATGATACTGTATAATGGGTTCCATTTGTTAATGTCAAATTTCCATCTTTTATAGTTACGGCTGGTGTTTTTGCTGTTCCATCATATCCATTTACTACTCCAATTGTTACTGTTGCTCCATTAATAGATTTTTGAGTTATTGTAAAAGTTTTGGTTATGTTTCCACTATAATTACCTTTTCCTGTTACTATTGCAGTTGCTGTTCCTGCATTTGTGTTATTACTATAAGATACTGTATAATGTGTTCCATTTGTTAATGTCAAATTTCCATCTTTTACAGTTACAGCTGGTGTTTTAGCCGTTCCATCGTAGATATAACTAGATGTTGCAAGAGTTGCTGTTGCTCCACTTATAGCTTTTGGATTTATTTTAAATGTTTTACTTGTACTTCCTGTATAATTACCTTTTCCTGTTATTGTAACAGTTGCTGTTCCAGCATTTACGTTATTACTATAAGATACTGTATAATGTGTTCCATTTGTTAATGTTGTACTTCCATCGACTACTTTAACAGTTGGTTTTTTAACTGCTCCATCATATGTATAAGCAGATGTCCCAAGTGTTATTGTGGTAGAACTTATACTTTTAGTTTGTGATTTTATTGTAAAGTTTCTAGTTGCTGTTCCTGTAAATCTTCCTTTTCCTTTTATTGTAACAGTTGCTGTTCCTGGATTAATATTATTACTATATGAAACTGTATAATCCATATCTTTTTTACAAGTAGTGTTGTTATATTTTACTGTTACTGCTGGTGTTTTGCTTTTTCCATCATAAGTATATGATGTGTTTGCTAAACTAATACTAAGATTAGCTACATTTGGTCTTCCAATTGCTAATTCTCCTATTGCACAATTATATGCTTCTATCCAATAATCTTGATAAGATATCCAAAATGTCCCATCATTATTTCCTGAATTAGGTCCCCAAGAGTTTTGCACTATCCATGCTCCATTTTGAGTAACTCCCCATGATGATGGGAAATATGATTTATTAAAATTATCATCCCAACCAATAATACTAACAGCATGATTATCTGCATATGCATTACTTGGGCAATACATCATTGCACGTGTTCCTTGATCCACATATATATTACCATTGTTAGGGTCTGCAATTGATGCATAAATTGCTCCATTTGTCATAATTGCTTGTTTTAATGTATTTCTATTAGTTGTAACTGCACTTGAATTACTTCTTTTATGTGCTCCTGTTATATTTTGAAAATATTTCAATGACATAACAAAATGTTCTTGTCCTGGATTTAAGCTATCAATTGCTGCCACATCAGCTGCTGATAATGAGCCAGTAGCACTTTTACAAGCATTATACACTCTACCAGCAAGTGCATTTGAGCCTCTTACACTAGTTAAATATGGTTGTTGTAACAAAGTATTACCTACTTCATTAACTGGTCCATATCCATATTTCCAATAGTTTTCCCACATATAAGTATAGTTTCCACCCTTACCTAATCTTCCTGATTTAACTGCCATATGTATTTCTGATTCATTTCTTGATATTCCTCTTAATGCCAAATTAGTTTCTGTCATTAGTGTACAAACATGAGCATAGCAAATCCCTAATTCCCCTTGTTCTTTTACTGGTATACTAATTCTACTTCTTAAATCATAATGACTTGGTATAGTTGCTCTATCTATTGGTTCACTTCTTTGCAAAGAATATTCTTCAATATCTTCTACTACTTGGAATTTTGGTGGAATAGCTTGTACTTTAGCCTTTTCCTCTTCTGGAAGTTGCATATAGATTAAATAACCTTCTGTATATTCTTTTGTTGTAACATATACTGTATATTCTTTATCCGATAGTTCTTCACTTTTTTTAAATTCCACTATTTCTTCTACATTTTTAGCTATCTCTACTGGTATTTTTATCTTTTCCAAAATGTTTTTATTTATAAATGCATTTGGGTCAATTTTTGTTATCTTGCGTCCATCTAATTCTTTTGGAACTACTGCACTTTCTTCATCTCCACAATACTCTATTAAAATAATTTCTCCATTTTCAATCGAGTCATACTGGCTATTATTTTCATTTATTAGTTCTTCTTTAATATTTTCAGATGTTAAATTTTTTCCTGTCATAGAACCATTTATTCCCCAATTAGTTATTTTTTCTTTATTAGCAAATATTATAAATGAACCACTAAGAATGAATAATATTAATATGACTGTTATTATACATCTCTTTTTTATTTTTGATTTCATTTTACATTACCTTTCTATTTTACTTCCTTATAATCTCTCACTTTTTTGTATAATACAATTGAAGCTACAACTGCAATTACTATAATTGCAATACTCCACCAAGACGGTCCACCTAGCTTTGGGATTTCTTTGTTTTGAGCTACTTGTCCGATTTCCTCTCGTTTCTCCATTAGTACCTGAAACTTTTGAGCTAGACCCTCCTGAATTTGATTCATTCGCATTCTTATTTTCTTTTTTTATTGTTTTACTAATATTATTTCCTACATCAATAGTATTGTAGCTAATGGTTGTTAACTCTATATCTTCTACTGTTATTGTTCCTTGTAAAGCTTGTTGATCTAATTGATATGTAATTTGCAAAACCTCTTCTTTATTTGTTCCTTCTGGTTTTAATGCATTAAATTTACCAGTTTCTTCATTATAGATTGCTATCCAACCATTATAATTTGAACTTATTTCTATTTGTTTTATACCAGCATCATGACTTATAACACCTTCTATTACTCCTACTTTTTCATTGTTAGCTATTTCTATTGTTATGGTATTATCGCTTCCGTGTTTCTTTAAACTGAACATTTGCTTCTGCTGCATATATTGTTATTGATTGACTTATCATTACAGCAAATAAAATTAATAATATTATTACTTTCTTTTTCATATGTTTACCCTTCCTTTTCTAAAATACAATTTTTGATAAATGATTGGTTATTTTTCATATCGAGTGGGTATATCTACATAAGGCAGATATACCTTTA
>CATLUC010000030.1:9708-15251 GCA_950059165.1 uncultured Clostridium sp. | reverse complement strand
ATAAATACGATAAAGCAAATGAATTTAATGAATATGGATATGCGAGTGTAAAAAAAGATGGAAAATGGAGTGCAATTAACGAACAAGGAACAGAAGTTGCACCTGTAAGCTACAATATGGATGACCAAAGTGAGCCATTTTTTATAGGTAGTTATTATAGAGTAACTTATGGTTTTGGAGAATTTTACTACACAGACGCAAAATAAAATGTAGGATTTGGGGACGGCCCCCAAATCCTATTTTCTATTTTTGGGGACTTAGGTCAAAATATATCATTTATTATAAATTTTCTATTTTATTTTTTAATGATGTATTTTTGCCCCGTCCCAAAATACATCGTCCTGTTTAAAGTCATATTTATTGGTTAATACTAATAAAAAGTAAAAGAGGTGGTCAAAGTGAAGTTAGGAGTTGCCTTATCAGGAGGTGGAATTAGAGGAATTGCCCATGCTGGAATGTTAAAGGCATTAGAAGATAATAACATTAAAGTAGATGTTATTGGAGGCACAAGTTCAGGAAGTTTAGTTGCAGCTTTATATGCGCTAGGGTATTCACCTTATTACATTTACATACTTTTTAAGAGATATAGTAAAGATATAGCACAAATTAATTCCACTCCAATTATTTCAGGAATATCAAATTTTATGTTCAATAAAAAAGTAGCAATTTCTCGGATTAAAAACAGGTGAAACATTAGAAAAAGCATATAACGACTTGGCCAAAAGAAAAGGAATAGAAAAAATAAAAGATATTACACGGAATGCCATTAGTTATTCCAACTGTTGATGTTCAACTTTCTAAAGAATATATTTTTACTAACAAAATTCCCCAAAATACTGAAGACAAATCCCAATATATAACAGATATCTCTTTAGGAAAAGCTGTAAGAGCAAGTAGTAGCTTTCCAGCGATTTTTTGTCCATGTGAATTTAATTCCCATAAATTTTTAGATGGCGGAGTGCTAGACAACATTCCTGTATTAGAAGTGAAAAAACAAGGAGCAGACAAAGTGATTGCAGTTAATTTTAAAGCAGATGATATTGATGAAGAAAGTAATATTATGGATATTGCTATGAGAACAATTGATATTATGGGAAATAAAATTTCAGAAGAAAGTTTAGAACAAAGTGATTTTATTATGACAATTGAGACTGATAAAACAGGACTTTTAGATATTGAAAAGTTGGATAAATGTTATATGTCAGGTTATAAAGAAACTATCAAAAATATAGATAAAATAAAGAAGATAATATATGAAAAATAATTGCAAAAAATCGAAACTCAAAAAATACGAATAAATTGACAAATAAACTAATGATTGATAATATAAAACAAAAAAAAGGAAAAACAAATGAAAGAATATTTTAACAAAAAAGAATATAAATATTTGTATCTATCAAACTTTTCTAATAGTCTTGCGAATGCACTAATGGAAGTATTTGGGACAGTTATGCTATATAAAAATGGAATTCCTATATGGCTAATATTATTAATATATGGAATAAGGTTTGGAATAACTGGGCTTTGTACACCTTTATTTGTTACAATATCTTCAAAATTAGGAATAGCAAAATGTATTTTAATCTCAAATATTTTTAGTATAATTAGTTCTTACATGATGCTTGGAAGTAGCAACTTGTACAATAATATAATTATATTTATAATTGCTCTAGGATTTATGGGAATTTCTAATCCAGGGGTAGATGCATTATCAAGCAAATATGTAGATACACGGATCAAGAGGAAAAGTGAACAGTTTCTTAAACATCACAAAAATAATAGGAGTTGCTATTGCAAGTTGTTTGGTTGCTTGGGGAGTAATAACTAAAAACAACATAAGTTTATTTGTTATAATTGCTTTGCTTTTTTTACTACAATATATTTTTATCAAACAAATAGATTATAAAGTAGAAACAAAGGGAAATGCTTTTAAAGAAGCAATAAATTATTTAGTAAAAAGTAAAAGCAAATATAAAATAATATATGCATTAAGGACAAGCCATATTATAGAAAGACAATTTGTGCCATTATATTTATACATAACATTAAAAGACTTTTATGCATTTTCGCAAATTATAATAATATCATTATTATTTCAAGTTGTAACAATAACACTAATAGGGAGATATTCAGACAAAAGTATTGCAAAATCAAATAATTTGGTAACAATATTAAAAGGAATGATAACATCAGTATTCTTATTTGCAAGAAATGCCTTAAGCATATCTTTTAATAAAATGTTAAGCGACAATTTTGAAAAAGTTTATGAAACATCTATTCAAACATCAATACAAAATATAATAAAAAAATCGAATGAAAGTAACGAATTGCTATCAGCAGTAGGACAAATGAGTTTGTGCTTTACAGAAGTTGTAGTATTTATAATACTTGCAATACTTTCTAATTGGATAGGAGAAAAAATATTTGTTGTAATATTTATATTATCAATTTTATCAACAATTTGCATAAATAAAAATATCAAGAAAGAACTTAAAGATGAAATATAATCTATCATTCTGAATATAATATATATAGTTGAAAAATAATTACAATTTTGGCGTTAGCTAGTTGCGAACTGTGTTCGAAATTTAATCAACGTACAATTAGTACGCCTCATAAATTTCAAACTTGTTTTCCTAGCCAAAATTTAATTCTTTTTCAACTAGAGTGCTTAGGAGGAATAAAAATGAAAGTCAGATATTTTGATAACGCAGCTACAACAAGAGTAAAAGAGGAAGTCCTAGAAGAAATGTTACCATATTTTAATGAAAGATATGGAAATCCATCTTCATTATATAGTATAGGTAGAATTTCAAAAAAAGCAATAGAAGAAGCAAGAAAAAAAGTTGCAAGTTTAATAAATGCCAGTCCAAATGAAATTTATTTTACTGGATGTGGTTCAGAAAGTGATAATACAATAATTAAAGGAATTGCTTATAGTAGGAGAAAACAAGGAAAACATATTATAACTTCTAAAATAGAACATCCAGCAGTGCTTCATACTTGCCAAAACCTAGAAAAACAAGGGTTTGAAGTGACTTATTTAAAAGTAAATAAAGAGGGATTTATTGATATAGAAGATTTAAGAAATGCAATTAGAAATGATACAATTTTAATTAGCATAATGTTTGCTAATAATGAAATTGGAACAATTCAGCCAATTGAAATGGTCGCAAAAATTGCAAAAATGCATAATATTGTATTTCACACAGACGCAGTTCAAGCTTGTGGAAACATTCCAATAGATGTAAAAAGAATGGGAATAGATGCACTATCTTTATCAGGACACAAATTATATGCACCAAAAGGAATAGGAGCTTTATATGTAAGAAATGGCATAGAATTTGAAAAATTTATGGATGGAGGACATCAAGAAAAAAACAAAAGAGCAGGAACTGAAAATGTTGCTGGAATTGTAGGCCTAGGAAAAGCCTGCGAATTAGCAAACCAAAACTTAAGAGGACATATGACACATTTAAAAGAATTAAGAGATTACTTTATATCACAAGTAGAAGAAAAAATAGAAGGAGCAATATTAAATGGGAGCAAAGAAAACCGATTACCAGGAAATGCAAACTTTTCATTTCCATCAGTAGATGGAGAAGCATTATTACTAAACTTAGATAGCAAAGGAATTTGTGCATCTTCAGGTTCAGCATGTACTTCAGGTTCATCTAATCCATCACATGTTCTATCTAGTATAGGCCTGTCAGACAAACTAGCACATAGCTCATTAAGAGTAACATTTGGAGAAGATAACACAAAAGAAGATGTTGACTATCTAGTAACGAGCTTATTAGAAATTGTACAAAAATTACAAGGCAATTAGTTATTGTGCCATTTAACTTGTCCCAATTATGCCCAAATTATGCCCAAAGTTAGCTGGAAATGAGTGAAAGTGCACATTTTATGCCATCTACGGCAGCTGACATGATGCCACCTGCGTAGCCTGCTCCTTCGCCACAAGGGTAAAGACCTAAGATGTTGGAATTTAGTTTTTCATTTCTTAGGATTTTAACAGGAGAAGAGCTCCTGCTCTCTATACCAGTTAAAATGCTATCTGGGTTTGCAAATCCAAATAATTTTGTGTCAAAATAAGTGATGCCTTGTTTTAAGGTTTCAGACACAAATTGTGGTAATAGTTCATTTAGATTAGATAGAGTGACACCTGGCTGATATGTCGGTTTTATACAGCCTATTGTTTTTGATTTTTGATTTTTGAGAAAGTCTTCTACTCTTTGTATAGGTGCAAAATAGTTAGAACCACCAAGTATGAAGGCTTTTTCTTCTAGTTTTTTTTGAAAGTAGATACCAGCAAGAGGTGAAGAGCTTTCAAAGTCATTAGGTGTTATATTTACTAAAAGAGCAGAATTGCAGTTTTGACCATCTCTTGAAAACAGGCTCATACCATTTGTAACTATGGTGTTAGGTTCACTTGAAGAAGCCATAACAGTTCCACCGAGGACACATACAAAATGTATAGCAAGAACGACCACTTTCGGAATGGTAAGCTAATTTATAATCGGCAGGAGGCAATTTTAATTTTGTAATAGTTCCATATTGGGTTTTATTTAGCCATTCTTGTAAATGTTCAATGCGAACCCCAACAGAGAAATTTTTTGGTTCCATAAAAATGCCTTTGCGATAAAGCATTTCAAAGGTTTCTCTTGAACTATGTCCAATAGCCAAAATAACATTATTTGTAGGTATAGTTTCTTCTAAATCATTGCTTACAGTAAGAACTCCTGTAATAGCATTATTTGAAATTTCTATATCTATCATTTTAGTATTAAAAAGAAAGGTTCCTCCTTTGGAGATGATATAATTTCTTATATTTTCAATAATGTTAATCAAGTTATCAGTGCCAATATGAGGTTTTGAAAGGTACAAAATTTGTTTGGGTGCTCCAAAATAAACAAATTCTTCTAAAACCTTTCTACAAAAAGGACTGCTAATACCAGTTGTCAATTTTCCATCTGAAAAAGTACCACTACCTCCTTCACCAAATTGAACATTAGATAATGAATTTAGTTTGCCAGTTTTTAAAAAGTTTTCTACAGTTATTTTTCTTTCTTTAACACTTTGTCCTTGCTCTAAAATGATTGGTTGTACATTATGTTGAACTAAAGTAAGGGCAGCAAATAGACCAGCAGGACCTGCACCTATTATAATAGGGCGATTAGGTAGAGTTTTTGTTATTTTACAAGATGGTATTTCTACTTTTTTTACTTTTTCCAATTTTCTATATTTAGTTTCATTTTTTACTTGAATATCAATAGAATACACATAATGTACATCATTTTTTCTTCTAGCATCTATTGATTTATGGGATATGTGCCAATCTAAAATATCTTCTTTTTTAATACTATGTTTTTTTACTGCTAATTCAAAAATTTCACTATCACTTAAATTTTTTCTAATAAAAATATTGTTAATTCGTAACATAATAAAATCTCCTTGCAACTATTATAGCATAAAATGGGAAGTTATGCTATAATAATAAGTTCAATCTTTGTTTAAATAATCAATGAGAAACATTGACT
>CATLUC010000030.1:0-9698 GCA_950059165.1 uncultured Clostridium sp. | reverse complement strand
ACTTCGTTTTTAAGTTGTCTTTGGGCGATTTGAGAGTCGCCCTCTTCCTGTAAAATTGTGGGGAAATTTTTTAACTTACATAATACAAAAAAGAAAATGCATATAATATTATAAATTGTTGCTGAAAATAATTTTAAATTGTATAGATTTTTTTATCAAAACATTGACTATATATCAATATTTTGATAAAATATGTATATAATATTAATGGAGGTGTTTATTATGCCAATAATTAGACCAAGTTCTGATTTAAGAAATAATTATAATGAGATTTCTACAATTTGTCATCAAACTAAAAGTCCAGTATATATCACTAAAAATGGTGCAGGAGATTTAGCAGTAATGAGTATTGAATTGTATGAACTTTTAACAGATAAGTATATGTTGTATAGGGAATTAGAAAAAGGCATTGACTCTTTAGAAAAAGGAGAAAAATATTCCGAAAAAGAAGTATATGAAGAATTAGATAAAATATAGAAGGAAGGTTTATTTGTGGAGAAATACAATATAGAGTATTCAAAAGATTCAAAAGAGGACTTAGTAGGAATAAAACAATATATTAAATATAATTTGCAAGAACTAGAAATAGCACAAAAACTGATATCAAAAATAAGAAATGAAATAAATGATTTAAAGCATAATCCTAATATTCATTCAATTATAGATGATGAGCTAATAAAGAAACTTGAAATAAGAAAATTGATAGTAGATAATTATATTATTTTTTACAGAATAAAAAATGATGTATGGAAGAAGAAATTGGATTAATTTATTGTAAACTTTAATGACAACTTACATAAAAGGGAGATAAATGTGGAATCTATAAAAGCAAAAACAAAGGAGATTGATGGAATTTGGAAGAAATATGGACAAGTAGAACAGAACTTTTAATAGGAAAAAAAGCAATAGAAAAATTAGAAAAATCAAAAGTTGCAATTTATGGAATTGGTGGAGTAGGTTCTTTTGCCACAGAGGGATTAGTAAGAGCTGGAATAGGGCATATTGTATTAATTGACAATGACATTATTTCTATTAGTAATCTAAATAGGCAAATTCATGCTAACATTCAAACAATAGGGAAGAAAAAAACTCAGGTTATGAAAGAAAGAATACTAAATATAAATTCAAATTTAAAAGTAGAGACTTATATGGCACATGAAATAAAAGGTGGAGAAGAAAATTTAATTGATGATTCTTTTTCTTACATAATAGATGCAGTAGATACAGTATCAACAAAAATCAAATTGATGGAAAAGGCAAATAAATCAAAAGTTCCAATTTTGTCTTGTATGGGAACAGGAAACAAACTAGACCCAACAAAATTTGAAATAACAGATATTGAAAAGACATCAGTTTGTCCATTAGCTAGAGTTATTAGAAAAGAGGTCAAAAAAAGGAACTTACATGATATAAAAGTACTATATTCAAAAGAAGAACCAAAACAAGGAAAAAATCAAGAAATTGTAGGAAGTATATCATTTGTGCCATCAGTTGCAGGATTAATAATAGCTGGTGAAGTAGTAAGAGATATAATAAATTTATGTTAATAAAATCATGAAGATTTTATTAATTTTTCAATAATACTTTTATTTTCCACAGCTTTAGTATATAATGTGGATAATAAAAGTAAATGGGGAAATATATGGGAAGGAAAATAACTAATTATATAATCATAATATTCTGGGTATTTGTAATAGGAAGTATATTTGGATTTTTTGCAGAAATGCTATATGGCTTAGTTTATACAAGAACACTAGTTATTAGAAAAGGGTTAATTTACGGACCTTTTATACAAATATATGGTATTGGAGCAGTAGCATATTATCTATTAATTTCAAAAGTACAAGAACCAAAAAAGGCATTTTTATTTGGAATTGCAATGGGAAGTACCTTAGAGTATTTGTGTTCATTTTTCCAAGAAATATTTTTTGGTACAATTTCTTGGGACTATTCACAATTATTTATGAATTTAAATGGAAGAGCTTGTCTATTGTATGGTGTTTATTGGGGAATTATTGCAGTTGCATATTTAAAAGTCATTTATCCAGCTCTGCAAAAAATAAAACCATACTTAAATAAAAAAGGTAGCAAAATTTTTACTGTATTTTTCATGATATTTATGACATTTGACATTGTAATATCATGTATGGCAGGAAATCGTCAACAAGAAAGACGTCAAAACATACCAGCTAAAGGACCAGTAGATGAATTTTTAGATAAAACATATCCAGACGAATTATTAAACAAGATTTATGATAATAAAATTGAAGTATAAAAACACACATTTGACATTTTTTGGAAAATGATGTACAATTATAAGGTCATAATTTTTAATCATGGCTTTTTTTCTTAATCTAAACAAATTCCAAAAAGTAAAATTAAATATGTTTAAAGGAGGAGTATATGTGTGGAATAGTAGGCTTTGTTAGTGATAAGCCAAATAAATCAGAAATAATAAAAAACATGACAGATAAAATTATACATCGAGGACCAGATAAAGAGGGGTATTACATAGACAAAAATGTTGCACTAGGGCATAGACGATTAGCAATTATTGATAAGGAAAATGGAAAACAGCCAATGATTAGCCAAGATAAAACTTTAAGTTTAGTGTATAATGGAGAGATATATAATTATAAAGAACTAAAAAATGAATTAGAAACAAAAGGTCATAAGTTTAAAACAAATTGTGATACAGAGGTATTGCTACATGGATACGAAGAATGGGGAACACATATGCCAACGAAGCTTCGAGGAATGTTTGCTTTTGCAATTTGGGATAAAAAAAATAAAACTCTTTTTTGTTCTCGTGACCATTTTGGAATTAAGCCATTATATTATTATCAAAATAAAGAAGTATTTATGTTTGGTTCAGAGATAAAATCTTTTTTAGAACATCCAAAATTCAAAAAAAATTTAAATCAGGAGTTATTAGGAGCATATTTGTCATTTAGTTTTAATCCAAGTTTAGAAACTTTTTTCAAAGATGTTTATTGTTTAAAACCAGGAAGTAATCTTATTTTTCACAATAGCAAAATAACCATAAGTGAGTATTATGATACTAATTTTTCAGAAGAAGATATTAGTTTTTATGGAGTAACAAATAAAATAGAAAATAAAGTAGAAGAATCTATTAAATATCATAAAATAAGTGATGTTGAAATAGGAACATTTTTGTCTAGTGGAGTGGATTCTTCTTATATTACAAGTGTTTTGAAACCAAATAAAACTTATAGTGTAGGATATGATGACTCAAAATACAGTGAAGTAGAATATGCAAAAGATTTATGTGACAAATTGAAAATTATAAATGTGAGTAGAATAATAGAAAAAGATGAGTATTTGGGTTTGGTAGAAAAAGTTTTATATTATATGGATGAGCCAATTAGTGACCCGTCTGCAATTTCATTGTATTTACTTGCAAATCTTGCAAGCAAAGATGTCAAAGTTGTTTTGTCAGGTGAGGGAGCAGATGAATTTTTTGGTGGATATAATTGTTATAATGAACTAGAAATGTTTAAAATTTATAATAAAATACCTTTTTCTATTCGTCAAAATTTAAGCCTTTTGTTTGAAAAATTACAAGAATGTCGAGGGCGTAATTTTATTGTACGTAGAGGAAAAAAGCTAGAGGAAGAATATGTTGGGGTAAATAAAATATTTAGCCAAAAGGAAATGAAAAAGGTTTTAAATATAAAAAGTTATATCAAAAATGAACAGATAACAAAACCAGTATTTGATAAATATAATGGTAAAAGTGATTTAACAAAAATGCAGGCAATTGATACTGAATTTTGGCTTTCAAGAAATATACTTTTAAAGGCAGATAAAATGACAATGGCAAATTCTATAGAGGCAAGAACTCCATTTGTAGATAAAGAAGTGTTTGAAATTGCATCTTCTCTGCCCAGAAACTGTAAAATAACAAAGGAAAATACAAAAGTTGCATTAAGGGAAGCAGCTAAAAAATATATTCCAAATGATGCATATAAAAAGAAAAAGTTAGGTTTTCCAGTTCCACTAAGGGACTGGCTAAGAGAAGATGATTTTTATCAAGTAGTTAAAAAGGTGTTTAGTCAAGATTTTGTAAAAGAATTTTTTAATCAAGATTATATTTTCGTATTATTAAATCAACATAAAAACAATCAAAAAGATAATTATAGAAAAATATGGGCAATTTATTGCTTTATTAAGTGGTATGAAGTATTTTTTAGGTGATATTAAAAGTAAATAAAAACTTCAAAGTTCATTGACATTAAAAGACACTGATAATAAAATTATAAAGGTATATTGAACAAATAAAAAGATAATAATAAAACAAAAGAAAGGTGAAATAAAAATATGAGCAAAAATAGTAGTGAAAGGTATGTAAGAGAGTACAAAGGTGTAACTTTAATAGCATTGATTATTACGATAATAATATTACTAATTTTAGCAGGAATAACAATTTTAATGTTGACAGGGGAAAATGGAATATTAAACAAGGCAAGTACTGCAAAAGAAGAAAATAATAAGAAAACAGCAACAGAAATTATGAATTTAAAAATTACAAATACACAAATTGAAAGTTATAAAGAAACAGAAAAAATGCCAACATTACAGTATTTAGCAAATAAATTATGTGAAGATAATGAGATGGAATATGTAGAACTTACAAGTAAATTACAGGCCAGTTTAGATAGAATAGATACCACTCGGACATAATTCTATTTTTACTAAGTTAAAAGATTATCCATATGAATTTGAGATAAATGGTCAATTACAGTTGGCATCTATCAATGGTGAAAAAATTGATACAAATAGTTCTGAAGTTGAGAAATTAAATGAAAAAGTTTCTCAACTAGAAACAACAATGAATGAAAAAATTTCTAAATTGGAAACAATGGTAGAAGCACTGCAAAATAACAACAATAAATCCAAATTAATAGAAAAAGGCTGGACAACTACAACAAATAACATAGAAGCAATAAAATGGGTACTATTGGAAAGAATTCCTCTTGCAGGAAATGGAACGGGAAAAGCAATTATATCTTTTTCAGCCTCAAATAATGACAACCCAACAGGAATATTTAATACGGAGATACGAAAAAACGGTATAATATTGGGAGTAGAAGGAGAACATAGTAACCAAGTTACAAGTTGGAAAAGAGGTTCAATATCATCTATTATATCTTATGATGAAAATACTATTTTAGATTTTGATGTTTATTCACAAGCTAGCATCCAGGTTGGATACACATATTCAATTTTATTATTGCCAGATTAATAAAGAAAAAAGCATTTGAACAAATCATTTTTAAATGCTTTTTTTCTTTTATTTATCAGAAATATATGATAAAATAAAAAAAAACAGAATAAAGGAGCTAGCAAATATGATAATTGATGTAATAGACTTAGAATTTGAAACACTTAATTTTAGTAGAAGATATGAAAATCAAAGATACAAAAGAGGAAGAAACATATATTCTTATGGATATGTAGAAATAAGCAAAGTAAACAAAATTGATGAAAGAAATTATGAAATAGAGGCAGAAGTTCAAGGAAATTATGGTAGATATGTAACAACATTAAAAATAACAGGAAATATGATTAAAGAAGCTACATGCACATGTGAAGATTACAATAATGGAAATTTGTG
The DNA here is from genome assembly GCA_950059165.1 of uncultured Clostridium sp. Lineage (GTDB taxonomy): Bacteria > Bacillota > Clostridia > TANB77 > CAG-508 > CAG-269. The sequence continues at coordinate 4,060 of CATLUC010000030.1, read as the reverse complement.
CAAACACGTAATAGCAACATCAATGGAAGCTTTAGAGCCACATTATGCTAGCACCAAAGAGGGAGAAAAAAGACTTAGAAAAAAGAAAGAGGAAGAAGAAAGAAAACGTTTAGAGGAAATTAGAAAAAGACAAGAAGAAGAAAGAAAAAGGCGTGAATACCAAAGAAAATATTATAGTGGATTACAAACATTAGAGTTCTATAAAAGAAATTTAAAAGAACAAAAAACAAATAAATTTGATTTAAAGGAATTGTATGAAAATACAATTCAAATAAAAAGCAATAAAACAAGTGAACTTGCAACAGACGTAAAACTAGAATATTGTGCAGAAATAGAAAATACAGAAACACTAAAATTATCATTTAAAATAGGTAAAACAAGGATGTATGTATTAAATAATATTAGTGACTTTTATGATGCATATAAAAAAGAAACGGAAATATATTTTGGAAAACAGCTAAGGTTTATACCTAAAAGAGAAAATTTTGCAAAAGAATCGCAAAAAATATTTGATTATATTATAAAATATGCACAAATGGTAGACTATTACAATAAATACAATGATTACAGAATGAATAGTTCTTTTAATAAATTTATTTACATTACATCAAATGACATAGACGATTTTTTAAGCACGAACAAACAAATTTTATTACGTTCATACCATGAAGGAGACAAAATATATGAACTTACAGACCAAAAAATAGATATATCATGTGTTTTAAAAAAGGAAAAAGTAATGATACAAAATACATATAATTATTACTGGTATTATAATGATGAAGAACCTAAAGAAAGCGAAGAATATGTATTAGAATTAAACATAAAAGACTATTCGGTTTTATTATCCAATAAAAAAGTTTATATATTTTATAATGGCAAAATTTATTTAATAGCAAAAGACGAAAAAATAATGAGATTAATAGATATGTTTGAAAGACAAGAGCAAATACTGATTCCTGAAGATAAACTAGATGATTTTAAAGAATTCGTTTTACCACAAATAAAAGATTTAAAAACAGAGAATTTGCCAGAAAATATAGTAAAAGAAGCTTTAGTTGTAGACAAGCTAGCATCAAAAATTTTATTAGATGTAGATGATAGTGGAAATATCATGTTAGAACTAAAATTTTGCTACATGGATTATGAATTCAATGTTTTAGAAAATGGATATCAAAAATATGTTGAAGAAAATAACATTGTAAGAGATGTACCAGCAGAAACAGAAGTTATCAAAAGAATATTTTTGGATGGATTTGAACTTATTCCTGGAAGCAGAAATTTTGTCATGGAAAACACAGATGAAACCTATGAATTTTTATCACATAAAATTGAAGGCTACATGAATGACTTTGAAGTTTTAGCAACAGATAAATTTAAAAATAAACAAATAAAACAACCTAAAATATCTAATATTGGAATAAGAATAGACAATGGACTGCTAGAGTTAGACATTTCAAAAATGAATATAAATGTCAATGAAATAAAAGATATATTAAAAGATTACAAGATTAAGAAAAAGTATCACAAATTAAAAAATGGAGATTTTTTAGACTTAAGCAATAACGAAAATCTAGACTTATTAGATGAAATGGCAACAACACTAGATATAGATTATAATAAAATTGAAAAAGGAACTGTAAAGCTTCCAATAAATAGAAGTTTTTACTTAGAAAAATTAGTAAATTCTAATAAAAATATTGCAGTTGCCAAAAACGAGAAATTTACAGAACTTGTAGATGGAATAGAAAACTCTGAAATTTCAGATAATATAAAGATTGACAAAACATTCGAAAAAAAATTAAGAGATTATCAAAAAGTAGGATACAAATGGCTAAAAACATTAGAAATGTATAAATTTGGAGGCATTTTAGCAGATGACATGGGACTTGGAAAAACCTTGCAAATTATAGCAGTATTAAAATCAGAGGCAAAATCTAAAAATAAAACAACATCAATAGTAGTTTGCCCAAGTACTTTAGTATTAAATTGGAAAGCAGAAATAGAAAAATGGTGTGATTCCATAAAAGTATTAATAGTTAGAGGTACAGCTGAAGAAAGAAAAGAAAAGTTAAACAATTATCAAAACTATGATTTAATTATTACATCATATGACTTATTAAAAAGAGACGTTGAAAATTATGAGGATAAAAACTTTAAATACATAATTGCAGATGAAGCACAATATATCAAAAACTCATCAACACAAAATGCAACATCACTAAAAAGTTTAAAAGGAGAAATAAAATATGCATTAACAGGTACACCAATAGAAAATTCAATAGCTGAACTATGGTCTATATTTGACTTTATAATGCCTGGATATCTTTATAATTATAACAAGTTCAAGAAAAAATTTGAAGAACCAATATTAAAAAATGAGGATGTAGAAGCATTAACTAGATTAAAAAAATTGATAAGTCCATTTGTTTTAAGAAGAGTAAAAGAAGATGTTTTAACAGAATTACCAGAAAAAAATATTACAATAATGAAAAATGAAATGGATGCCGAACAAGAAAAATTATATTTGTCATATTTAGCACAAACTAAAAAAGAAATAGAGGAAGAATTGACTGGTAGTAGCTTTGAAAAAAGTAAATTTAAAATCCTTATGCTATTAACAAGATTAAGGCAAATTTGTTGCCATCCAAGCCTATTTATTGAAAATTACAAAGGAAACAGTGGAAAATTAAAACAATGCTTAAATCTAGTGGAAGATGCAATTAGTGCAAACCATAAAATATTGATATTTTCTAGCTATACATCTATGTTTGAAATAATTGAGGAAGAATTAAATAAACTAAATATTGAGTATTTTAAGTTAGTTGGAAATACACCTGTTGGCAAAAGAATTGAAATGGTTGATGAATTTAATAAAAATGAAAAAGTAAAAGTATTTTTGATTTCTTTAAAAGCAGGAGGAACAGGTCTTAACTTGACATCAGCAGATGTTGTAATCCATTATGACCCTTGGTGGAATGTATCTAGTGAAAATCAAGCAACAGATAGAGCATATAGAATAGGTCAAAAAAACAGTGTACAAGTATATAAACTTATTACAAGTAATTCTATTGAAGAAAAAATAAACAAAATGCAAGAAAGAAAAGAAAAACTTTCAAAAGATGTTCTTTCAACAGAAGAAACATTTATAAATAAATTGTCAAAAGATGAAATTTTGGATTTATTTGAACAGCCTTAATATTAGCATAATTTAAACTTTGCACTTTGGCTTTAAAGTTATTTGTTCTAACTTCCTATCTAAAAGAATAGAATTAAACAAAAGAATTCTTAAAGATAGGAGTTGACTTTATGAAGTGTATATCAATTGAAGAACGTGCTATTAGCTTAGCACAGTATATAATAGATTCAAAAGATACAGTAAGAGGTGCAGCTAAAAAATTTGGCATTAGTAAAAGCACAGTACACAAGGATGTAACACAAAAGAACGGTAGAAAAAATGGACATGTAGTGGCGAGGATTGCTCGTCCGATTCCTGAAAGTATTGAAATAAAAGGAGTTTTCTTGAGTGAAAGAAATCCTGTTGTGAAGTTGGGATTGGTAATTAAATAAAATTAAAAATAAAGTAATTTGCATTAAGTATTAATTGATGCAAATTGCTTTATTTTTATTGTAATATGTGATAAGATGAATTCAAATGAAGGGGATGAGATTATGGCAAGTAAACCAATATATCAAATATATGCAGAATTACAAGATTATAAACCAAAAATATGGAGAAGATTTCAAGTTATGAGTGATATAACAGTTGCAAGACTAGCCTATATATTAATGACACTTTTTGAAATACAGGGAAGTCATTTATATAAATTTGAAGTTGATGAATTAGGTAATTTTATTATCAATAATTTAGAATTCTATAACAAGCATTTAGAAGATTTTAAAGATGATGAATTCTTTAAAATTGGACAATATGGATGTATATTTGAAGATGATGATATTATTCCACGATTAGATAAAAGATATAGAGAATTAAAAGATGCCAAAGATGTAAAATTGAAATGGATATTAGATAAAGAAAATGAAAAAATGGAATTTCAAT
>CATLUC010000029.1:14293-16172 GCA_950059165.1 uncultured Clostridium sp. | reverse complement strand
ATTCCTCAAATTCTAGTTCTTGCTTAATTATCTTCATTTCAAACACCATCCTTTCCTTCTGGATGGCAATTTTGCAATAAAAAAATACCATCCTTTTCAGAATGATATTTGTATCTATCTGTTCAATTTAGTTCGAACAGATACGTCGTTGGTGCAGATGGCCGGAATCGAACCGGCACGAAGTTTAACCTTCGCAGGATTTTAAGTCCTGTGCGTCTACCAGTTCCGCCACATCTGCATTTAATATGAACTGGTTTTTATTTCAGACATTTGCTATTATAATATGTTGTTATTTTTTTGTCAATACATTTTATACAATTTATACAAATTTTTTTATATAACAGTAAAACTATAAAAGAACAAATCAGAAATCCTTAATATTGGCACAACTTTATTTTTCCTTTTTGGCTTTTAAGTGAATTTGTTCATATGCAAAATTTTTGTCAAAAAATTTCTGTACAACATATTTTACATATTAGGAAAACCAGGTATGATTTTCCTAATATATAAATAAATATGGGATATGATATATATAATCTAAAAAATAAAGAATTTTTAATCATACCTCTTTTATTTTATTATCGGAAAAATGATAAAATAATTTTAATCGTTTGTTCCTGTTCCATCAAAAGGTATAAATTTATTTACCACACTTTCTGGTTGTACTTCATCTGCTCTAAACATCATAAATGATGTATTGATTTTGTTTTCTACTAACTGTTCTACTTCTTCTTGAGATGAATGTTCTGCTAATACTAATTCACTTACTAAAATTTGCTTAGCATTATTTAACATTTTCTTTTCGCCTGTTGACAATCCTTTTTCTTTTTGTTTAAAACTTAGGTTTCTTACTACATCAGCTACTTCATAGATGTCACCACTTTTCATTTTATCCATATTATCTCTATAACGTTTATTCCAATTTTTATCCATTTGTGTTTCGTCTTTTTCTAGTATTCCAATTACTTTTTCTGCTGAACTTTTATCTATAATATTTCTTACACCTACTGTTTCTGCCTTTGCTGTTGGTATCATAACTTTTACTTCTCCTGGCATTTTCAATATGTAATAAGATTGTTTTTCTCCTAAAATATCTTTTTCTTCTATTGAATCAATTACCCCTGCTCCATGCATTGGGTATACAATTTTGTCTCCTACATTGAACATGTAAGTCAACTCCTTTCAGCAAGTTTTCTATTGGTAGAAAGACAATAAAGCTATGTAAATAGCTATTACATTTAATAACTTTATTGGATTTTTTAACCAGTTCTATTATACAACAAAAAATGGTAAAAGTCAAAGCCCTTACCATAGTTTTTTTATGTATATTGTAGGTCAATCCCTGTGTTCTCTAAGAGAAAAAATTTTTTTTATTTTTTGTTTTGTTGTTGTTATGTAAAGAATTTTTATTTGCTTGTAGAACCAAATCCTCCTATTCTTTCTCCTCCGTGCTGCGTCATTATCTGTTATTAAATATTTTTGAAATATAGCTTGTCCAATTGCTTCACCTTTTTTTATTGTTATGTCTTCATCTTTAATATTATAAAATGCAAACATTATGTGTCCATCATTATCTGGATTTCCATAATAGTCTTTATCAATTACACCTACACTGTTAGCCACAATTAGCCCTTTTTTCTTTGGATTAGAACTTCTATTATATAATAGTAAAACTTCATCATTTTGCATATATGCTTTTATACCAGTTTTCACTAATGTTGGATTACTTCCTTTTTTAAAACTTGGTATAACTACGTCTTCTGCTGCCTCAACATCATACCCTGCTGAGTATTTTGTCTTTCTAACTGGTAAATTTATTTGCTTATCTTCAAATCCTTTTGCTATTTCAAATCCTCTTTGTCTCATAAATTACTCCTCA
>CATLUC010000029.1:0-14283 GCA_950059165.1 uncultured Clostridium sp. | reverse complement strand
ATATATCAATAACAAAATCCCTTACAAATTTATCTCTTATATCTAATGGCAGTAACAAAATATTTTCAACTTCTTCTTTTTTTACAATCTCTGGAATATACTTCCCACTATCTGCATATCTAGGGTCATTTGAAAACTCTGGTCCAGTTCCTGTTCCAAATTTTCCATCCACGTATTCACACAAATAGAAAATTTCATTTTCATTCTTTCTTTCTGAATAGCACTCATATAGCTTTTTTACTATTTTAATATGAATTCCAAATTCTTCTTCAATTTCCCTTATAGTTCCCTCTTCTGGTGTTTCTCCTTCTTCTAATCCACCACCTGGAAAAGTATAATATTCTTGATAATCTTTGTTTTTCTTTACATCTAATCTATGCATCAATGCAAAACCATCCTCCATTGGGATAATTCCTGCTACTCTAGTTCTATTCATTTTCTCTTCCTCCTTCGAACATTTTACCATAAGTTTATATTTTTTTCCATATTTTTGTTTCAATTTAAAAAATTAGTGGTATAATCTTTATAATACAAAAGAATGGAGATGATTAACATTGGCAAATAACATGATAAAAGACGAAGTAAATGTTAGCAAATTATATGGTTTAGAAGCAACACTTCCAAAAGAAGATTTTTTACAAAAGTACCATGTAAAAGAAAATGGGCTTTCTTCTAGTGAAGCTGATGAAAAAATCAGAAATCTTGGTTTTAATGAAATAAAACAATCAAAACAAAAAAAATGGTACAATTATTTTTTAGAAAGTTTATTTACACCTTTTAATTGTATTCTACTTGGCATTGTAGCTATTTTAATTTATACAGACATCTATCTACCCCCAACACCTAGTTATGCAAATATCATAGTAATTGCAATTTTAGTAACTGCTAGTACTCTTTTAGATTTTTTTGAAGAATATCGTTCTAATAAAGCAGCAGAAGAGCTTAAGCAAATGGTTGCAACAACAACCGTAGTTATACGAGATGGAAAAGAAATACAAATTCCTATTCGTGAAGTAACTTTAGGTGACACCGTGGTTCTTTCTGCAGGTAGCTTAATTCCTGCTGACCTAAGAATTATTGAAGCAAAAGATTTGTATGTTGGACAATCTTCTTTAACTGGTGAATCAGATAGTGTTAAAAAACAAGTTGAAAGTGAAATAAAACTTGAAGAATTAGAAGCTCTTTCTGATTTAGACACTATTTGTTTTATGGGAACAAATGTTATTTCAGGAAGTGCAAAAGGAATTGTAATTAAAACTTCTGATTCTACTTACTTTGGAAAAGTTGCTCATACTTTAACAGTTGGCAAACCAAAAACTGCTTTTCAAAAAGGAATTGAAAGTATTAGTAAGTTATTAATTAGATTTATGCTAATTATGATACCACTTGTATTTTTGCTAAATGCTTGGAAACATGACATCATAACAGCTTTTACTTTTGCTGTTGCAATTGCAATTGGAATTACACCTCTTCTATTACCTGTAATTTTATCTTCTAGCTTGTCTAAAGGTGCAGTTAGAATGTCTAAAAAGAAAACCATTGTTAAAAAGCTAGATTCTATCCAAAACTTTGGTGCTATGAACATTTTATGTACAGATAAAACTGGAACTTTAACAGAAGATAAAATCGTTTTAGAAAAATACCTAGATATCAATGGTGAAGAAGATGTTAGAATTTTAAAACACGCTTTTTTAAACTCTTATTTTCAAACAGGACTTAAAAGTAATATCGATGAAGCAGTTATCAAAAGAGGTTTAGAAAATGACTTAGGCATTTTAAGTGATACTTACAAAAAAATAGATGAAATCCCTTTTGATTTTTCTCGTAGACGTTTGTCTGTTATTGTAAGTGATGGTACAAAAAAGCAATTGATTACAAAAGGTGCAGTTGAAGAAATTTTAAATATTTGTACGATGGTAGATTATAAAGGTGAAGTATCACCTATTACAAAAGAAATAAAAGAAAATATTAGAAAAATAAGCAAAAGTTTAAATGAAGATGGTTTACGTGTTGTTGCTGTTTGTCAAAAAAATGATATTGAAAACACCCAAGAATTTAGTGTTTCAGATGAAAAAAATATGGTATTATTAGGATTTATAGGATTTTTGGACCCACCAAAGGAAAGTGCTAAAGAATCTATTGAAAAGCTAAATCGTGCTGGAATTCGTGTTATGGTTCTAACAGGTGATAATGCAGAGGTTACTCGTTGTATTTGTAACAAAGTTGGTATAAATTCTAAAAATATTGTACTTGGAAATAAACTTGATAAATTAACTGATGTAGCAGTTTTGCGTTTGCTAAGAAAAACTAACATATTTGCTAAACTTTCTCCTATCCAAAAAGCTAGAATTGTAAGGCTTTTAAGAGAAGCTCGGAAATGTTGTTGGCTATATGGGTGATGGTATAAATGACAGTCCATCTCTTACAAATTCTGATGTTGGTATTTCGGTTGATACAGCTGTTGATATTGCCAAAGAGGCTGCCGATATTATTTTATTAGAAAAAGACTTAAATGTTTTATTAGATGGTGTAACAGAGGGTAGACGTACCTATGTTAATTTAATGAAATATATAAAACTTGCTACTAGCTTTAACTTTGGGGAAGTTGTTTCTGTAATCATTGCCAGTGCATTGTTGCCATTTTTACCAGAAACACCTATTCAATTATTAGTTGAAGGATTACTTTACGATTTTGGTCAATTAACTTTGCCTTTTGACCATGTTGACAAAGAAGCTCTGCAAAAACCAAAATCTTTTTCTATTAAAAGTTTAAAAGATTTTATGTTTTTTATGGGACCTCTTAGCTCTGCATTTGATATGTTAGTATTTGCATCACTTTGGTTTATCTTTAAAGTTCGTGATGTTGCTACATTCCAAACAATTTGGTTTAGTTATAGCATTACCTCTAACTTGGTCGGAATGCACATTATTAGAACAGCAAAATTGCCTTTTATACAAAGTAATGCCCATAAAGCAGTGTATATTTCCTCAATTTCTTTGATTTTGATTGGAATTTTGGTACCTTTTACTCCTTTAGGAAATTTAATTGGATTAGTTCCAATTGCTGTAAAATATATCTTTTTAATTTTTGCAGTTACTCTACTTTATTGCTTTGTAGCTATATTTGCGAAAAAAATCTATATCAAAAAATATGGAGAATGGATTTAAAAACGTAGGATTTGGGGACGGCCCCAAAATCCTACGTTTTTATCTATATCATCATGTAACATTTTTATTTTTCTTATAAAACCAATGCCTTTTTAGGACAAAAATTAGAACATTTACCACATCTTATACATTTATCATAATCAATTTTTGGTGCCTCAAAATCTTTTTGAGATAATGCCCCAACAGGGCAAACACTTACAGCAGGGCACTTGTGATTTTGTGGACAATTCTCGATTATTATTTTTAATTTATTATCCATGATTTTCTCTCCTTTCGTAAATTTATTAAATTCATTTTAATGTAATATTATTCATTGTTCAAAAAATTCATTACTAAATCTATAATTATGTCTTTTTCTTTTGGATTTGATTCTGCTATTAACAATGTTAATGCTGTTAGAGTGTTATTATCTATTGTTTGCTTTCCATTTTTATATAAAATACCATAAAAATTCAAAAAATATATAAATAGTGTTGCTGCAATTCTTTTGTTTCCATCTGCAAATACATGATTTTTTACTGTTAAATATAAGAAATTTGCCCCTTTTTCTTCTATGCTTTTGTATATATCTTGTCCAGCAAAACTTTGATAAATGTTTCCTATAATTGATTCTAATCCTTTATCTCTTTCTACTGCAAATAGTGTACTTTCTTCGTTAAACCTTAATTTGTTTATAACTTCTATACATTCACTATATTCTATTTTTCTTTCATCTATATTTCCATCTATTTTCTTTAGTGTTCTATGGTCATAGTCATCTAGTAAATCTAGTGCTTTTGAATAATCTCCAATTACTTTTAATATTTCTTTTGCATCATTTTGTTCTAATTTTTCATCAATACGATTTGCAATATCTATTAACTTTATAGTTTTTTCTAAGTATTCTAATCTTCTTTGATTTACGCTATATCCTTTTAACATATAATCTTTTAATATCTTAGTAGCCCATTTTCTGAATAAAATACCATTTTGTGATTTCACACGATATCCAACAGATATAATCATGTCAAGATTATAATAATTAGTTGGTTTATCAGCAAATTCGGAATTTCCGAATTTAGTCATCGTTTCTGTTTCTACTAATTCTTCCTCTTTATATATATTCTTTATATTTTCATTCATATTAACACATCCCTTACAAATATTTAGTTCTTATAAAATATATTTTATAACTATATTTGTATTTTATATTGTTTTTACTTGTTTGTCAATGTTTCTGTATAAATTTATTTTAATTGTATGTCATTGCTCTTCAACCATATTTTTTGCTTCCTTATATCTTACAAAATACCTCACAACATTTCAATTTTTACATTTTCTTTCCCCAAAATATCTTCAAACACCTCTTGAATTTTATCTGTCAAATAAATCTGTCCACAAGGTTTCATATTTCCATCTATATTAATTCGGACATTCATATTATTCTTATCACCACAAAAATAACGTAAAGCACCTCTTAGCTTATCCTTTTGTTCCTCATTTGCATTTGTAATATCCAAAGTAAATATTTTTTGTTTTTGTTCCCCGAAATCCCTTATTTCATTAGCAATAATAGTTGTCGAATCATCTTCCCTTATACTCAAACGACCATCAACTACAACAATATTTTCTTCCACTAAACTTTTACCAGCATTTATATAAGCATTCTCAAACACAATAACCTCTGCTGTTCCATACAAATCTTCTATTGTTACAAAAGCCATAATTTTGTTATTTTTAGTATATTTCTTTTTGATAGAGTTTATAATTCCTATATATTTTACCTTTTGACCATCTACAAATTTAGGCTTTTCATTCCTTGGCATATCATCTGCTAACATTTGTGAATTCATCTGTTCATCTATTTGCCTTAATCCGCATCGTACTTATTGTTGATTGCATTTCTATTTGACTTCTTAGCTTTTCTAATGGATGACCTGAAATATAAATTCCTAACATTTCTTTTTCAATTGATAAAAGTTCTTTGTTAGACATTTCTTCTTTTTCTATAAATTGATATTTCATATCATTCATTTCTTCTTGTTGCTTTTTAGAACCTAAGTCAAACATAGAAACTTGACCGTTCTAATCCCTTTTTCTTACTACTTTGAATAACATCTACAATCTTTTCAAAAGAAGCCAAAAGTGTATTTCTTGTTTGTTCAAATTCGTCAAATGCTCCTGCTTTTATTAGACTTTCTATACATTTTTTATTAACATCTTGGTTTGCTATTCTTTCACAAAAATCAGTAAAACTTTTATATGGTCCATTTGCTTTTCTTTCCTCTACAATGCTATCTACTGGAACGGTTCCAACATTTTTAATGCTTCCTAACCCAAAACGAATTTTAGCATAGGATTTGGGGACGGCCCCAGAATCCTCTTTTTCTTTTTTATTTATGTCAACAGAGGGTTTTGGGGCCGTCCCCAAATCCTCCTTTTCTTCATACTCAGTTGTAAATTTTCTATCACTTTTGTTTATTTCTGGCTTTAATATTTCAATCCCTAGCAATTTGCATTCATCAATATATTGTGGAATTTTGTCTAAGTTTCCTAAAAAGCTGTTTAATGTTGCTGCCATGAATTCTGCTGGATAATAAGCTTTTAAATATGCTGTTCTGTAAGCAATTACGGCATAGCAAGCTGCATGAGATTTATTAAACGCATATTTGGCAAATTCCGACATTTCATCAAATATTTTATTTGCAGATACTTCATCTATTCCATTTCTTACGCATCCAGGTACTACAACATTTCCGTTTTCATCAACTTGTCCATTTATAAAAATTTCTCTTTCTTTTGCCATAACATCTAGCTTTTTCTTTCCCATTGCTCTTCTTACCAAATCTGCTCTTCCGTAAGGAATATCCAGCTAAGTCACGTACAATTTGCATAACTTGTTCTTGATATACCATACATCCATAAGTTACATTTAAAATTGGCTCTAAACTTTCATGTGTATATTCATTATGACCTGGATTTAATTTTCCTTTAACATATCTTGGTATTTGGTCCATTGGACCTGGTCTATAAAGAGATACCCCTGCAATCAAATCCTCTAAACAGTCTGGTTTTAGCTCTTTCATAAAGTTTGTCATTCCTTGTGATTCAAATTGGAATATTCCACAAGATTTTCCCTCTTGCCATAATTTATATACTTTTGGGTCTGACATATCTTTGTCAAATTCTACATCAATTCCCCTATTTTCTTTTACTAATTCTATTGTATCTTGTATAACTGTTAGAGTTCTTAGCCCTAAAAAGTCCATTTTTAATAAACCTAGTTCCTCCAAAGTTGTCATTATATATTGTGTTGAAATTTGTCCATCACGAACATATAATGGAACATAGGTATCTACTGGCTCTTTGGTTATAACTACTCCGACACGCATGGGTTGATGCCTGTCTTGGCATTCCCTCTAACCCCATAGCGATATCTAATACTTTTTTTACAGTTTCATCTGTTTCATATCTTTGTTTTAACTCTATGTTTTGCTCTAAAGCTTTTCCAATTGTAATATGTAATTCATTTGGTATCATTTTAGCTAAACTATCTGCTTCAGCATATGGTACATCTAGCACTCTTGCAACATCTCTAATAACCATTTTTGCTGCCATAGTACCAAATGTAATTATTTGTGATACATGGTCATGTCCATATTTTTTAGATACATAGTCAATTACATCTTGCCTATGTTCATAACAAAAATCTACGTCAAAATCAGGCATACTAATTCTTTCTGGATTTAAAAATCTTTCAAAAAGTAGTCCATATTTCATAGGATCAATATCTGTAATTTCTATACTATATGCTATAATTGAACCTGCACCTGAGCCACGACCTGGTCCTACTGATATATTATGTGTTTTGGCATAATGAATAAAGTCCCATACAATTAGGAAATAGTCTACATATCCCATTTTCTTTATAACACCTAATTCATATTCTGCCCTATCTAATATTTCTTGTGATGGGTTTTCTCCATATCTTTTTTTTATTCCATCATCACATAATTTTTTAAAATAATCATAATGTGTTTCAAACTCTTCTGGCACATCATAATTTGGTAAAATAGTATTACCAAATTCAAATTCAACATTACATTCATTAGCTATCTTTACTGTATTTTCAATAGCATCTGGAAAAGCTTTAAAATATTCTATCATTTCTTCAGGCGATTTTACATATAATTCATCTGTTTCAAACCTCATTCTATCTACATCGCTCATTCTTTTGCCTGTTTGAATACACAATAAAACCTCATGATTATATGCATCTTCTTTTTTTAAGTAGTGGGCATCATTAGTTGCAACAAGTGGAATGTCTAGCTTTCTAGCCAATAGCACTAATTTTTGATTTGCCAAAACTTGCTCTTGTATTCCATTATTTTGAATTTCAATATAATAGTCTTTTCCAAAAACCTTTTTATGCCAAAGTGCAATTTCTTCTGCCTTTTCATTATCATTATTTAATAGTGCTTGATTAACTGCTCCAGCTAAACACGCACTTAGACAAATTAGTCCTTCATGAAATTTCTCTAACACTTCTAAATCAATACGTGGTTTATAATAATATCCATCAACAAAACCAATTGAAACTAATTTACTTAAATTTTGATATCCTTGTTGGTTCTTAGCTAGTAAAATTAAATGATTGTAACGATTATCAACATTAGGCTCTTTATCAAATCTACTTCTTGGTGCAACATATACCTCACAACCTATAATTGGTTTAACTCCTTCTTTTTTGCAAGCTTTATAAAAATCAATTGCTCCATACATAACACCATGGTCTGTAATGGCAATTGCATCCATTCCTAGCTCTTTGGCTCTTACTGGTAAATCTTTAATTCTATTTGCTCCATCTAGTAAACTGTATTCACTATGTATATGTAAATGCACAAAATCTGACATCTTTTTTCTCCTTTTATGTAAAATGTCGTGTTGGGGATATTTCCTTTGCGACATTTTTTATTCTTTATCTTTATATCACATTTTGTTTTGTTTTACAAATATGTGATTTAATGTTATAATATAAACATAATCACTGTTGCTAGATAATATTTTCGTCATGCGAAAATAGAACAAAAGAAGCATAATTAAAATTTTCTATAATTAAAAAGAGGTGTTAATATTGAAAGTTTCAGATACTTACAAGAGTACTAGTTTATTTGGTAAAGTAAAATTTGGAAACAAAAGAAGTTGCATAGCTTGTTGTCAGCCAATACGTAAATATAGTTTAGAAGAAAACAAGTGGGAAGAAGCAACAAGAAATAATGCTGGTAAAGCTTTTAGTGTTGTTAAATATAGCACGGAATTTGGTAAACAAGCTAATAATACTAATTCTGACTTTGAATATTTCATACTTTTAGATGGTATGAGACCTGAAAATTATTCTAAAACTGGAACATCTTTTGATGGAAATAATGGTTGGGGAATTAAAAATTATTTAAATGATTTAGAAAATAAAAATTCAAGAATAAAAGCTTTAACTATCTTAGTAGATAAAGATGCCCCATTAGAAGAACAGTCTAGGCTATTAGCACATAAAGTAAATAAACTTAAAAATATGGAACATTGTAAAGGCATAAATATTCTTGGAATATCTAAATGTGGAACTATGACAGTTGCTATGTTAAAATATTTGCAAAATAGCAATTTAGACAAACTTCATGTAGTATCTGCTGAAGCTCCCTACTTAGGTACCATCTATGCTTCTCCTAATTTGCTATATGCTAAAGCAGATGAAACACTTAAGAAAATTCCAGAAAATATGATAAAAAGATTTATTCCCTTTTTACAACAAATTAGACCTAGAACAAAACAAACGCAGTCTTTAAATGATAAACTTTCACCTGCAAAAATTTTGACTAATTTACATTGGAATGTGTTTAGTCAGTCACATATGGATTATGATATATCTTCATTAGGTGAAGATGGCGTTCCTAATCAACATTTAGATAGATATGATGAAAATTATCTTAAAGATTTATTTAATGAGCAAACTTTAGCAAAATTAAGACAAGTAGATTTTACTAATGTTACAACATATTGCACTAAAAAAACTTTAGAAAATTCTATAAAATCTCTAAATGCTACTGGAGTTTTATTATATGTTTCTAATAATGTTTTATTTGATGAAACATCAGATGGTATGGTTTCTTTGAGGTCTTGCAGATATATCGAAGAAGTTTGCAAACAACATAATATTCCTATTTCAGCACTTAAACTTAATGATGGACATCATGCTATTTCATCTGATAAAACTATGGTTAAAAAAATTATGGAACATATGTATAATAAAAAAGATAAAAAAATTGAAGATGCATGGACTAGGTGAAATTGGGGACGTTTCTTTTTGCTCCTTTTTGTGACATTAGGGACACATCTATGTAACAATAACTATAAAGCTATTATTATAAGAGATGTGTCCCCAATTTCACAAAAATGTGAAAAAGGAAACGTCCCTAATTTCACATGTTTACTCCAACTCTTGGTTTCATATAAATAGATATTGCTACTACTATCAATGTAAATGTTATGCCTATTGCTAATGTTGCCTGCTTAATGTTCATTATGACCAAAAATGCACTTCCTGTATACTCTACAAATGCTTTCATAAGATTTGTAACTATTCCATTACAAGCATAAATTTTAGGTAAAATCTCATTTGTAGCAAAATTTCCCAAATAACGTTTTTTGACAATTTGGAAAACACCTTTACATGCATGTCTAATGCAAAATACGCTTATAATAATTACTAGTTGCAATCCAATTGGTATTCTTAAAATCATTGTCGTTCCAATAACTATACATCCAATTGTCATTATCAAACCTAATATTGTTAATGATTTATTCTTAAATTTGATATTAAATTCGTTTGCTTTTTTTGAAGTAAACCCTGTTATCATTTGTACAGTTGCATAGATTATTCCTATGTAAGTTGCAGACATTTTTATGTCTTTTAGCAAGGTATTTTGATATGTTTCTAATAATGTTATCAATCCCCAAATAACACCTAACATGAGCATTAGGGCTTTTAATCTTTCTGATTTAAAAATATAACTAAATCCCTCTTTTAAGTTTTGTAAATTTTCTTTTAATGTTATCTTTTCTGTCTTTTCTCCCGTGTATTCCTCAACATCAATGAAATTATATGCAATAAATGTTGCGAAAATCAAAGCAATTGTACATAGTGTCATTGGTATATAAGGATTGATTGTATAAAAATATCCTGATAGTACCTTAGAAATTGCTGCTATGTAGCAATATTTAGAATATCCTTTTCCATCAATATGAGAAAATATTTCTCCTTTTTTGTCGGTTTTTGGTATAGAAACATTTAAAAATGGTGATAAACATATATTGGTTAAACTATATGCAATTGCTTTAATAAACCTTGCTAATATTACCATTCCAAAGTTTAGGCTACACATAACTAGTACAACACTTACTATTCTTAATATGTTTCCTAATAAAATGCTATTTCTTTTCCCTATTTTATTTACAATTACCATTGCCGGCATTTGCATTATTAAATTAAATATAGCATAAATAGAACTAGATAATACAATATTGGCATCTGATATTCCTTTTACTTGTGATAAAAATAAAACTTCTATACCATAATAAAATATATAATCTAGTCCTATCATTTGGTAAACTGTAAATAATTTCATATTTGATTTTCTTATCTTTGATACTCGTTTCTCTTCCATATTATTCTCTTTCGATTTTTTATTTTCTTCATAAATTTATCATAAAATTACATTTTTCGCAAGTAGATTATTTTTCTTATTTGTGTTATACTTTTTAACAAGAAAGGAAGCGATTTTATGACAGACTTTTCATTTACAAGAAAAATTAATTATTATGAAACAGACCGAATGGGAATTGTTCACCATTCTAACTATATACGTTTTTTAGAAGAAGCAAGATGTAAAATGCTAGATTTTTATAAAATGCCTTATTCTGCTTTTGAAAAACAAGGCATTATGATACCTGTACTTGCTGTAAATTGTAGTTTTAAACAACATGTTACTTTTGATGATGTTATAGAAATTAAACCTTTTGTAAAGGATTTTAATGGTGTTCGATTAACTATGGGATATAAAATTATTGAACAAAAAACTGAAAATTTAGTGTTAACTGGTGAAACAAAACATTGCTTTACTGACTTGAATTTAAAACCAATTCGTTTGCAAAAGCAAATTCCTAATTTTTATGATAAGTTTATGGATTTAAAATAATTATTTATATTTTAAAAGATAGGATTTTGGGGCCGTCCCCAAATCCTATCTAAATCCTACAAAAGATATGTCCCAAATTTCACAAAAATGTGAAAAAGGAAACGTCCCCAACGTCACATTTACATAAAAATGTCGCAAAAGAAACGTCCCCAACACGACATTTAAAAATATCTTTTTAATAGTCCTTCAAAGCCTTTTCCATGTCTTGCTTCATCTTTGCACATTTCATGAACTGTATCATGTATTGCATCATATCCTAATTCTTTTGCTCTTGTTGCTAATTCTTTTTTACCCATACATGCTCCACATTCTGCTTCTGCTCTTAACATTACATTTTTCTTTGTGTCTTCATATACAACTTCTCCTAGTAGTTCAGCAAATTTTGCTGCATGTTCTGCTTCTTCCCATGCATATCTTTTAAATGCTTCTGCTATTTCTGGATAACCATCTCTGTCTGCTTGACGACTCATTGCTATATACATTCCAACTTCTGTACATTCTCCCATAAAATTGTCTTTTAGTCCTTTTACTACTTCTGCATCTAGCCCTTGGGCTACTCCTATTTTGTGTTCATCTGCATATTGGCTTGCTCCTTGTTCTTGTTTTCTTTCTTCAAATTTTTCTTTTCCTGCTCCACATTGTGGACATCTTTCAGGAGCTTCTTCTCCAAAGTGAATATATCCACATACTTTACATACATAAGCTTTCATATTTTTTACCTCCTTAATTTGTTCTATTTGATTATATACGTTTTTACAAATTTGTCAATATTTTTCATTTTAAAATCCTTTTATAAATAACAATGCTTACTCCTCCAAGTGTGCTAATTAATATTAATATCCACATTTTATTATAATTTTTATCTTCTCCAAATGGTGGAATTATATTTACTTCCATAGCTTCCAAAGTTTGAGACAAATTATTATCTTCGTTTAATCTAAAAGTTAATTTGTTTTTATAATTCATATCTTCTATTTGGCTTGTTAATAAAGTAGATAATACTAATTTAGTTTGATAGCTTCTCCCTCTTCTCATTACATATTCTGAGTCCCCATCTGGTGTTTTACTAATAGATAATACTAAATTATGTCCATTTTTGTAGCTTAAATTTTCATTAACCTGCCAACCATAATCTTCATTCTTTTTATCTTCTGAAATCAACTTAGACGACAAATCAAAATTCAGGTTTTTATCTACTTCTTCTTGTAATTCTATTTTTGTACAAGGTATTGAGCTTTTTATGTTTATAATATATTCTAATTCTAACTTACTTCCTTGTAACATTTCTTGGTCCAAAAACATATATAAATCATCATTTGTTATAAAATAATTTTGGGCATTTTCCGTAAAATCTGTTACACTACTCTCTACAAATTCTGAACATATTAGATTATATATTTCATCATAAACTTCTAGTAATTCACCTGTTTTAACTTCTGAATATATAATTCCTGCATCCCCATAAGTTCCTGTAAATGCATCTGTAAATTCAGTTTCTAGTAATACATTATAAATATGGATGTTTTTATTTCTCATTTCTATTAATTTTTTATAAGCAATTTCTGGTTTTCCATCCCCTCCATCTGTTATGTTTACCAAAAAATAATTCATTTCATTTTCTTTATACCTATATTGCAATCTCGAAAAAATTATTTCTGCTTCACTTAAAGCTGATGATATAATTGTTCCACCAGCTGCATGTATTCCGTTTATAGAATCTTTTATACTTTCTATATCATTAGATTCTTCTATTTGAATTCTTGAATCTACAGGAAAAGAAATTACACTTATTTTAACATCTTTAGCCACTTTAAACAAATTATCCACTAAATTATTAGCAGCTTGTTTTGCTAAATCCATCCTAATACCACCTTCTTTGCATATTGATTCCATACTTCCTGATGCATCTATAACTATTACTACTTGAAGTGGCTCAGTAATAGTCTGTATATTCATAGCTGTACCACCATTAACATTTGTTCCTTGTATTCTTTTTCCTGATGGTAAAGTAATTGTTGCTGCATTTAATTCTGCATAAGCTATTACTTTTTGACCATTTGACTCATATTCATAAATATGTGGAGTAAAAACACTAAATGAAAAGTTAGATAATATAAATACTAAAGCCACAAAAACACAAATTGTATTAATAATTTTTATTTTCATGGTCTTTTCCTCCTTTTTCTCTTGTTATGTTACATCTACTATTTTAATTATAACATAATTTATGTTTTTTGTACAAATACTCTTTCATTTTTTGTATTTTTATGATAGAATGTGAACAGAATTTAAAATATTTGTCAAAAGATGAAGTGGAGGAAAAAAAATTATGGAATTAAATAGATGTAGTAGATGTGGTAATTTTTATACAGCAGAAGGGAATGTATGTCCTAAATGTAGTACTAAAGATGGGTTTGAATTTTCAACTTTCAAATCTTACGTGAATGAAAATGGTTTTGAAAACTCTTTAAATACTATCTCAACTGATACAGGTATTACTGTTAAAAACCTAAATCGTTTTATGGAATACCAAGAATTTCAAGATTATCAAAAAGAAATTAATAATATTAATGAACTAAAAAATGCAATTGGTGAACTTGGAAATAACTAATTAAGGTTAAAAATATTGAAGTTGCTTAAAAAAGCAACTTTATTTAAAACAAATTTGTGCTTTAGGAAAGGAATGATGTTAAAAATGGAAAATGTTTTTACTATATTAGAAGAAAGAGGCTATATCGAGCAAATGACTCATCCTAAAGAAATTAAAAAACTTTTTGGAAAAGAATCTGTTCCTTTTTACATTGGAATTGATCCAACAGCAGACAGTTTGCACGTTGGTCATTTTGTTTCTTTAATGGTTGCAAGTCATATGCAAAAATGTGGTCAT
>CATLUC010000028.1 GCA_950059165.1 uncultured Clostridium sp. | reverse complement strand
CTATTGAATTTTTAATAATATCATTATATAATTAATTGAATTTTTATGTATTAAATTTTACAAATATATTGTTATTTATGGGGAGTGTTTGAAAATGCCAAATATTGACAACATAAAAAAATATAAAAACATACATATGATTGGAATTGGTGGCGTTAGCATGAGTGGTATAGCTGCTATTTTAAAAAACTGGGGATTTCATGTTACTGGTTCTGATTGGGCAAAATCTGAAACAACTGAAAAATTAAATGAATTAGATATTCATGTATCTATTGGTCATAATTTAGAAGCTGTAAAAAACTCAGATATTGTTGTGTATTCTGCTGCAATTAAACAAGATGACCCTGAAATGCTAGAAGCCAAAAAACTAAATATTCCAACTATTGAAAGAGCTGACTTTTTAGGTGAACTAACACGTTGTTATCAAGATACCATTTGTATCTCTGGAACGCATGGAAAAACTACTACTACTTCTATGATTGCACTTTGTTTTTTAGAAGCTTTAGAAAATCCAAGTATCCAAGTTGGTGCTTATTTAAAGCAACTTGATGGCAATTATCGTGTTGGAAATAGTGAACACTTTATTATTGAAGCATGTGAATATGTAGAAAGTTTCTTAAAATTTAGCCCAAAAGCAGAAGTTATCTTAAACATAGATAATGACCATTTAGATTATTTTAAAACTTTTGAAAATATAAAAAAGTCTTTTATTAAATATGTTAAACTTTTACCAACTGATGGTACTTTAATTGTAAATGGTGATGACAATAATTGCTTAGATTTAATTACTCATACAAATGCCAATGCAATTACATATTCTATTGAAAATGAGCAATGTAACTTTTATGCAAAAAATATTGCTTTTGATAGTGATGGTTTTTCATCTTTTGATGTATATCACAATAATGAATTCTTTTGTAATATTAAACTTTGCGTTCCTGGTATTCATAATGTTTCAAATGCTTTATCTTGTATTGCATTATGTACTACTTATGGTATTCAAAAAAGCTCAATTCAATCTGCCTTATTAAAGTTTACTGGTGCTCACAGAAGATTCGAATTTAAGGGCAAACTCGATAATAATGTTAGTGTTTATGATGATTATGGACATCACCCAACAGAGATTTTAGCTACTGCTAAAGCTCTTTCTAACAAAAAATTCAATCATTCTTGGGTTGTTTTTCAGCCACATACTTATAGTAGAACAAAAAATTTATTGAGAGACTTTGCAGATGCTTTATTAAATTTTGATAATGTTATTGTTTTAGATATTTATGCTGCTAGAGAAAAAAATACTTATGGTATTAGTTCAAAAGACTTAGTAAATGAATTGATTTCTATTGGGAAAGATGCAAAATATATTCCAGATTTTAACCAGTGTGTTTCTTATATAAAAAATAATACAGAAGAAAATGATATTGTTATAACTCTAGGTGCTGGTACTGTAACAGAAATCGGACCAATGTTAATCCAATAAAAACTTATCTTAAATCCCTCAAATACAACTTTTAGGGGATTTTTATTATTGCTTTTTTACTATGATGCTGTAACAACAAAATTTTCTTCATCTCTTTTTATCATTTCTACAACTTTTATAGCTTTTTGTTTTATTTCTTCCCTTATTTCTTTCTTGGTTTCTTCCTTAATTTCCTGCCTTACTTTTCCACTTATAAATTTTGTTAATTCTTGTATTTCATCAGAAATTTCTTTTGTATTTTTATCAAATAATCCATACATTTCCATTCTTACATCTTTTATTAATCCTTTAACTTTCTCATCTTGTTGTTTGAACATTTCATACATTTCTTTTCTAAGTAGCTCAATTTTCTTATCTTGTTTTTCAAACATTTCGTACATTTCTTCTCTGATTTCTTGTTTGAAATCTACTAAATCTTTTCCAATTTGTTGAACTTGTACTAGAATTTTATTTAATATTTCTACTTCCATTTTTATCACCTCCTGTCTTTATTTTGCGATACAAGATTAAAGCTTGAACAAATTATATGATAAAATAAAAAAATATGCAATAGTTTTTACATATTTTCTTGTAAATTTTTGTAATTTTTTAATTTATTTGTTACTTATTTCTTTATTCGTCAATATTTGCTATTTTTCGTCATCAACCTTATTTCACTTCTTTTGCTTGCTTTAGCATAATGTCACCAAAAACTGCATATCCTTCTTGTGGATTATTAACTAATACATGTGTTAATGCTCCTATAAATTTACCATTTTGTATTACAGGTGAACCTGACATTCCTTGTATTATTCCTCCTGTTTTTTCTAATAACTTTTCATCTGTTATTTTTATTTGCATACTTTTATTATTATAATTATTTTCTGGGTATATCTTTTTTATTTCAACTTCATATTCTTCTACTTTTTGATTATCTAAAGTACATAAAATAGTTGCTTTCCCTAATTTTATCTCATCACGCATAGCAACTTCCATTTCTTTTGATTTATCTAATTTTAAACTTGACAAATTTTCTACTGTTCCATAAATACCAAATTTGCTATTTTTATATATTTTTCCAATATTTGTTTGATTTTCTACTGTTCCTTGTATCTTTCCGAGGGTATCCACTTTCTCCTTTTGTGATATTCAAAATTCTTGTAGTTACAAACTCTCCTGAGGCAATATTTATTAATTCCTCTGTATCAATATCTGTTATACCATGACCTAAAGCTCCAAATGTTTTACTAGATGGTTCATAAAATGTTACAGTACCAACTCCTGCAGCACTATCTCTTACCCATAACCCTAATTTATATTCATCATTACTTGTTTTTACTGGTTCTATACTACATTCCTTTGTTTGTTCATCTTGTCTATATTGTACTTTTACAGCTTTTCCCTTTGCATTATTTACAACTTCTATTAACTGCTTCGTTGTATTAATTCCGAATATCATTTATGCCGAGTTATAGTATCCCCCTCTTTAATCCCTGTATTTTCATATGGTCTATATTTTTTGCTATCTACTCCTTCAATTTCAGACATACCAACAACTAAAACCCCATTTGTGTACAATTTAACACCTGCTATATTTCCAACAGGAATTACCTTTGTTTTGGGCAAAATATCCACTTCTACATCCTTTAGTGAAATAAAATCGAATAAACTTACTTCTAATGTAGTTTTCCCTGATTTTTGGTTTGCTAAGTCTGTTTTATAATCTGATTTTGATATAGTGCTAGAAACTGCTTCTGTTTTATCTTGATTGACTTTTAAGCTAATACCAAATAAGGTTTTCATATTTATATTTTCTCCCTCAAAAATCACTAAATTATCAGGAAGATTTATTATTAATAATAAATATGCATAAATAACCATTAAAAAAAATACTAATAATAGCTTAATAATTTGTTTTTTCATAAAAATCTCCATTCCAAGTAATTTATGTCCTAACAAACAAGTTAATATGAAAATTTATTATTAACATTAACTTCTTTTGCTTATTATAAGTATTTCCTTTTTTAAAAAATTTATTCCATTTTAGTTTTTATTTAGCTACTCCAAATTTTAATTTTATTTCATCTGGATTTACATTTGTTCTGTATAAGCCATAACGTTCCCTACCTAATGCTGTAAAATATGCTTCAGCTATTTTTCTAGGTTTTTTATCTGAAATATATTTGATTAAATCACCTACAAGATCTTCGTCTTTTTCTACATTAGTTTGGGTTACAATGCAATAATAACATCCTATTTGGCTATGTGGAAAATAGTATTTGGTATTTTTTTCTTTATCTATATACATTCTTCTTTCAAAATCAATATTTAATATTCCTTTAAAATCTCTTTTATTGATAGCCTCAGCATCTTCACTTCCAGGAGAATATCCATGATAATGTTCATTTTCATTCCAACCAGTAGCAATTGGTCTATGGTATGTTATATTATGTGGTGAATCCATTTGTACTATGTAAATAGAATCTTCATTCACTGTCTCTTTATTTTTATTATTCGTAATAATAGCATGACCATTATAAATTTTTCCTCCGATGTTTAAACCTTGTAAAAAACTGATAATAGAAACATTATTTAATATTTTAGACCATTCATCTTCTTTTAATACTGGCATTTGGAAGTTGGTTGTTACACCTGTATAATTATTAAAATTAGCTATTGCTATAGAAAGGTTTTTTTCAATAGAATAACGAATAACTGTTAATCTTTGTTCTGTAAAATTGGATTCTGGACCTTCGATATTAACATTTGTGCTATCAAATATCTTATAATCTCCAAATCTTTCTTTATCTTTTCCGTTTTAATTCTTCTCCATTTTCGTCACATGCATCACTACCTCTTAGGTCAACTAATGGACTTTGTTTTAACCATTTAGTAAATTTTGCTGCTTCTTGATAATATGCAATAGCAGGTGTAATTTGAGGATTAAAATCATCTTGTATATATCTTTCATTATTTAAAATAGAAAACCATTTTCCATTTTCGTCTTTATAATATTTTACACCATTTAGTTTTATATATTCATATTCTGTTCCTGTATCATCAATACATTCTGTCGTTATTTCATTATTTGCAATTTCAATTCCTCTATATTTCACTTTTGATGGATTATCTAAATTATCAATTTCTATGTCATCTATTATATATCCTGACCACATTCCAGTTTCATTTCCAACTTTTCCTTGTACAGTAATATAACTATCTAGAGAATATGTTATTACAACATCAAAGCTACTACCTTTTTTATAACGACAACTATAATGAATATATGGTTTTAATCCATATATATTTTCTCCTTCATGATAGGTTACACCTTCTTTATTCTGTTCTTTAGTTCCTAATAATTCACTATCACTAAATTTTTCATTTAGGGTTGATACTTTATTATTTTTAGTATTATCTAGTTTATTATTATAAGGTGAATATATATAATAACCATCATACATAGTATATACTATTGCTGGTACATAACTTTTTAAAGTATCTTTATCAAATCCAGCCATATTAAAATTACTTGCTATTGAATTAAAAAATGTATTTGCAGATGCCTCAATATCTCTTAACTTAGAGTTAGTTAAATCTGAAGTATCATTATTAATTGTATTTAATTGAAAAGCTTTCAATGCATCATATGTGGCTCTATTTAGTTTGTTATCATATGCAATTTGATTGTGTAATGTTTCAACTTGGTTTTGAACTAAGCTTGTAAGTACCATTGAAATTGGTAACATTATAACAACAAATATGATAGCCAAATTTTGTATTTTCATAGGTTATCATTCCTTTATTTTCCCGTTCCATTTGCAGTAACAATACCTGCATGCTCAGCTGCTATTGTATATGTATCATTTCCTGTTACTGAATAAAAGAAACTCTTTAATTGTTGTGATAAAGTTGTATTTGTATTTTTTACACTAACAGAAACAATATCTCCTTCTTTTAATGCTAGTACCTTATTTTTTTCTACTCCATTATTAGGTGCTAAAGTTTCCAAAATTTGTGATGTGTACATAGAATAATACACATTTTCTCCTATTTTTGTGGAAACAGCTTGTGTTGTTTTCTTTCCTGGATTTTCATCTAGTACTTTTACTTCCATTTCTACATCATAACTATTTCCTGTTGAAGAAATATTTTCTACAAATTTACTATATTTATCTAATGTTATTTTACCTGTTGCTCTGATATCGTCTACAAATTCTGTTGTTGCTGTATCTACTGTTAATTGTGAAACATCATCTGTTCTATCAGACATTGTCATTAGTGGAAATATAAACATTAAAACCGCTGCTAATGCTATTGCGACTATTGTTATTAAACTATCTCCCATTTTTACCTCCTTATCACACTTTATTTTAAAAGTGTTAGTTATTAACTTGTGTATAAGTTATAACTCTTTTTTTAGTTTTGTTTGTATCTGGTTCTTCTGCTCCTTCTGGTTGCATTACTGTAGCTGAAGTATCTATTTTTTGTATTTGTTGTTGTAATTCTTCTTGATAGTAAACTCCTAATTCCTCAGTAAATTTAGTCTCTTTAATTATATCATAAACTCCATATGAATACAAGTTTATTCCTAAATTCCTTTGAAATTTGTTGTGTATTTCATTACTTGCTCCATATAAAATTGCACTTATAAATTGTTCTTTATCACTATCGCTTCCTAAAACTTCTTTTTCTAGGTCAATTACATATATATCATCATAACTTCCGTTGGTCATTTTTCCTTTGATAAAGACCACCTTGTCCGTTTTATTTTATCTGATACAAAAACAATCTTATAATTTTCTTTATATGCTTTATAAATAGAGGGAACTATTGTTTCTGCACTTACTATTCTTTTAGTCCTATCTCCCTCTATGTAATCATAATCATATTCTCTATCTTTATATTCTAATATTGTTTGTGTAGTTGTTCTAACAGTTCCAAAGGCATTGATGCTGATGGACAATGCCAGTATAAATATTAGAACAAATGCTGCCATCTTTAAAGCTTCTGCTGCATTCTCCATCTAGTTCACCTTCCTTTTTATTTTGTAGCATCTTCAATTACAATTTTATGAATTAATCCACCTGATGTATATCCATCTGAGTCTGGCACTGTAACACTATATGACTTTCCTGCATTTATTTCTGATGCTTTTTTATTTATTACAATTTTTTTACTGTCATCTTCTGCTCCTGCAGTATTATTGTTTGTAGTTACTGCTTGGATTAAGGCTTTTACTTGAGAACCTTGAACTTTAGTTCCTAGGTATTTGTCAAACTTCCCATTAAAACTTGTAACCTCAAGTTCTGATAATTGCTCAGTATTTACTGCATTTTTCGCTTGTTGGAATATAAAAATTCCAAGTGAAATAATTAAAATTGAAAGTAGTATAGCTCCTGCTATAATTAGTGCTTTAGATGCGTTCTCCATAATCTTTTCCTCCTTAAATTTAATATAATATTTTTTATTTTGCTTAACTAGCCTATAGAGCTAATTAAGATTAATAACATTGTTTTATTCAGTTATTTGTTCAAATAACATATATTTTACTTTATTTGTTTTTTTATGGTATTCTAGTTTTGTACACTTAAATTTAATGTCTCCATAAAACCTAACAAATTGATCCATTCCACCAGAATAAAGTGTTTCCATTTTGTACGTTTTTTCATTGTCTAATATATTTATATCTATTTGAATAGAATTATTATCATTATTAATATAATAACCTTGTTTATCTTTTTCTATATTATTATTTTTGTTGTTATCTACTGCTTTATTAATAACTGTTGTTAAATCAAATCCATATACTTCTTGTTCTAAATAGCTTTCATATTGTTTATTTTGCTTTTGTGCTTGATTATAATTTGCCTTATAATTTAAATACATATAAGAAATTCCAGCGACAATTATAATTACAAATAAGAAAAATAATGCTAATTTTTTCATTTTATATCCTCTTTATATTATTTAGCTGTAAATATTACTTTATAAACTCTTCCAGTTACAGAACTATATTCTACATTACAATCATATACTGCATAATCTGAATCTTCTTCATAATCATTTTGATTTTTATTTATTGTTGTTCCTGTTCCACCTATCCAATTGTATGTATCATTTGCTTCTTTCTCTCCTGCTTTAGGTGGAGTATTTCCATCTATCCTATTTAAGTCATATACTATCAAATAATATAATCTTGAAGTTAAATCACCAGTGCCGTTAGAAACGTATTTTTCTAATTGTTCACTTCTTCCTGTTTTTCCTTTTATTATAACAGATATATAGTTATCTTGTCCTGTAACTGCTGTAATGTTTCTTGGTTCAAACTCATAATGTCTATTATTTTCTATTGCTAAATTAGTTATTGTTATAATATCATGAATAGTAATTCCTTTTTTTCCTACATAAGAAGAAAATTGGCTATTAAATTGTTCTAATCGCTGTTGGTCTTGTTGCTCATGCAATTGTGCTGAAGCTTGCCCAAAAGATACAAACAAGTATACAGCTAATGATAATATTAATATTCCTATTAATACACTTGCTGCCATAAGCAAGGCTTTTGATGCATTTTCCATACTTTTTCTCCTTATTTATTTTATCCTAATTTATTTGTACAGATAAATTCCATTTTTATTATTCTTCCTGTATCTTTATTATACTCTGTTGCATCTTGAATACAATTAAAATATAATCTTTTAAATTGTGAATATTGATAACATTGTGCTGTATCTTTTTTTACTTGATCATATCCACCATATTCTGAAAGTTGTTTTGGTAATAACTTTTGTGCTTTTTCTTCTGAATCCATTACTTGAGAAATATTACTCGACAAATTTGTTATAATATTTTTAGAATTATATTTCCTTTCTAATTTTTGTATTGGCTCTGTTAGTGTATTAATATTAGTTTGATTATAACTTGTTTTTACTAATTTTGGATCTTTTTCATCATATAAAACTGTTTTTTTACTTACTTCTATTCCGAGTAATAGTTATATTAAATTGTTGATACTTTTCTTCACTATTGTCTCCTTTTCTTTTATTGTAATCTGAAACTCTGTTTATTAGTGATATCATGTCACTCCCTCTTATATTGTCTCTCATATATGATGTAAATTGGTTGTTAAATTCTATTACTTGTGATTCTCTTGCTGTTTGTACTCCTTCTTTTTGCGTATTTGACATACTGCTAAACATATATAGTAGAAGCCCAATTATTAGCAAGGCAATTAATACTCCTGCTGCCATAAGTAAAGCTTTTGATGCATTTTCCATACTTAATTACATTCCTTTCTAGGCACAACTCTAGTTTAAAAAAAATTGTAATTATTTTTAAACCTTTTCTCCTTATTTCATTGCAGACATTGAGCTAAATGATGTTGACATACTTGTTAATCCAATAAATACAAGTGGAACAATTAGGTAACCTACAAACAAGCAAACCATTGGAGCAAATCCTATTCCTTTTCCTATCATTCCTTTTCTTTTAATTAATCTTTCATTTGATTCTTTTCTTTTTTCTTGGTAGTAGTCTCTTTCTGAATCTAGCTCATCAAATGCATCTGTAATCGGAATTTTTTCTACTGCTGCTTGTAAGCTTTCAATAATTCTAATAAATTGTGTATAACTTACTTCTTCCTTCATTGTTTCTAATGCTTCCCATGCTCCTGCTTCATAGTTGTTCACACATTTTGTAATTGGTGCTTTAAATATATTTGAATATCTTTCTAGCCATTCTAAAATTATTTCAACATTTACCCTTTCAATTCTCATTAACATTAAAATGATAGTTTGGAACTGCATAACCTCATCTTCCATTTCCAATTGTCTCATTTTAACTTGGAACATTAGTAATGCAATTGGTGCCATATAAGCAATTACAGCAAATACAAAAGCTAATAATAATTCAAACCATTGCATATATTCACTATTAATAATCTTTAGTTTATCTTCAATCCTTTTTACTGCTACATTAATTTCTTCTTCTTCTGCATCTTGATAATATTTAAGTCTTTGTACTGCTCTTTTTATTTCAGCTGTTTTTGTATTTGGTTTTCCCCTAAACTGGTCTAATATTTTATTATCTTGCTCAGTTATTTCCATTCCCTTTTTGGTGTCTTTTTCTGACATTCCACCAATAATATCATAATCTGCTGTTGGTTCTGTGTAAACAAAATTAACTGCTATTATGTGTAATTGTGAAAATAGAAATATTGAAGCAAAACAAGTAATTATTGCCATTGTTATTCTGTTTATGTATAACCATTCCATTTTTAATGGAGATGCTGCATCTTTTAAGTTTTGTTGTACTTTTCTATATTCTTTAGTTCCTTTTTTTGGTATAAATAAATCTACTATTTTTCTAATTGGTGCTTTTTTGTATAATCTTGCTTGCCATGGATTTTCTGTATTTTTAACGTTCATTCCTGTTGATCCATTATCTTTTAATTTTCTAATTAAAACATAAGATGCAAAAGCAATAATCAAAATTAAAATTTGTACTATCATTCCAGCTTTTCCTTGATACCAATCAGCTACAAATGAGAAATTGCTAATTGCCCAATTTTTAAGTGGCTCTAATAATAGAACTGGTGCAATTGAAATCATTGATAAACTTTGAAACACGTAATTTAGCTTATCTCTTTTTAAAATTTCTAATTGCATTTCTTGTGTTATATTATTTATATTTTTTAAATATAAAGATGCTCCATTTACTTTTCTATCTCCAAATTCTTTTGTTAAATATGAAACTCCTGCAAATTCTTTTAAAAAGCTATTTGGTGCAATATCATAATATTTTTCTAGTTCCATTTCTGGGTCATTTGAAATTAATATTTCATATATTTTCTCACCTTGTCTTGAAACATTCATTTCTTCATCTTGTGACACCTGATAAATTGCTTCTTCCACCATGTTAAATTCATGATATGCATGTCTAATTTCTGCAAAAAAGTCTATTTGTTCTTTTAAGATATTATTATCTATTTTATCAACAGAACCATCTATTAATGTGTCAATCATAAACACTTCAAATATAAGTAATATAGCCATTAGAAGCATATTAGATGATGTTATTATAATAGTAAAAAGAAATACTGGTACTATAACAATAATTGCTCTAGTTAAGATTTTAGCTGTTCCTTTTCTAGTGTTATATTCATCATCAATATTAATAATTTCTAGTCTTCTTCTTATTTTTAAAGCATATCTTTTTACAAATGGTATCTTTATATAGGTTAAATACAATTTTTGATATAGTACTTCTGTTGAAAAATTATTTCTCTTTGTTCCTTTTTGTAATTGTTGAATTTTCTTATATTCTGACTTTTGCATTTTTTTTGATATCTTTAAATATATCAATATTAAAAGGACAAATGCTGCTCCAGTACCACCTACTAAATAAAGTAAAATATTGCTATTCACTGCTAAAATCTCACCTCTTTTTCTATTTTAAACTTCTGTTTTTGGCTTTCTTCCACGTCTTTTTGGTTCTTCATCTGATGCGCTTACTTCTACACTTTGATGAACCCTATCTCCCCAATGTCTTTCCACAAATTTATCGAATTTTTCTAAATCATTATCATCCATATTTTCTCTCATGCCTTTTAAATTTGGTTCTGTAATTGGGTTTGTGATTACATATTCTCCATCTACATATTCTAATATATTTCTATGGATATATAATTGTCTATCTGTTATTTTTTCAAAATAGTGTGTTGCATTATCAAAGAATTTGTCGAATTTTCCCTCTAATGTTTTTTCTTTTCTATGGTCAAATGTATATTCATTTTTTTCTTCTACTGGGATACATTCTGTAATTCTTTCAACATATCTTTTTCCTCTAAAGTCTTTTGTTAAGTGGATGTCAAAGTTTAATACTTGTACAACTTGCTCTTCTGCTGTTTTTTCGTTTTTAAATACTCCTGCACGAAGCATTGAGTTTCTAAGTGCTGTTACTAAGTTTGGAAATGTTTTAGCATGGTGTGTAAATAATGTAAACTTAGAAGCAACTTGGGCTGCTTGTATCATCCAAGATGCTACAGGGTCTGTTGCAACCTCTCCGGATGATATTTACAGAACCGTCAGTTTTCTTTTGAACGTCTAATCCCTCTTGTCCTGAAATAGTTTCTGTTTCTCTAAATGTTAAAATGTTTCTTGTTGGATATATTTTTCTTAAGTGAAGCTCGAATGCAGTTTCCTGAACACGTATATTCATTGTTTCATATATGTTTTCTATCATACCCATAAGCATTGTTGTTTTACCACAACCTTGCTCACCAGTAATTGATATAATTCTTGCTCCTTTTACTAGGTATTTTAACAATTCAATAGATTCACTACTTCCTGGTTCACCTTTAAACCATTGTTCTAGTGTTGAACGTTTAACGTCAAATTTTCTTACGAAAAATGCCCATGTTTCTGAAAAGCTTGGTCTTACAACAACAACACGAGAACCATCTTTCATTTCATTAATCTTATAACCATTTGTATCTGATAATTGTCCTGGGTTATTGTATTTATAAATATTTTGACATACTCTTTTTAACTCTGCCTCTGTTCCAAAAGATAAGAATTCTAAACGAATTGACTTACCTTGGAAAAATATCCAAATACTATCACAAGCTCTTGGAACTTTATGTTCTGCAACTTGTTCTAAATAATCACCATCTGCTTGTGCTACTTGACTTAAGAAACTTTCTGGAAGTCCTGATACTCCGACCAGATATTCCATCTATATTCATATCTCTTACTTCGTCAATACTACTATATCCTTTATAATGTTGATAAATTCTTTGTACTACAACACTTAATTTATCTGCAAAGTTTAATACTATATTTTCTTTTTCATATATATCTTCTATTTCTTGACAAGTTATAACATAAGATGGTTTTGTTTCTCCCTCTACATATTTTAATGTTGCTAAATTATATTTTTTGATTATCTCTGTTAAAGCTTCATAACCAAATTCTTTTTTATAGGTGTAAATTAATATATCGAACTTATCTTGTGCTGTTAAAAGTGATGGTACATCAAACGAAATAGCTTTTGATATATTACTTTCTGTTACTCCATATTCTTTTTCTAATAAATCAAAAATCAATTCCTTTACATATTTTTTGTCATTAACATCTCCATATGTACAGCCTTTTAAAGCTTTTTTTAATTCATATTTTTTATTTTTTCTTCTTTTTAATTCTTCTTCAGAAAGTCCTATATCATAAAGGTTAATTTTTGTAATTTCATCTAACCTTCTTTTTACAAATTCAATCATTTTTTCTATGGTGTAGGTTTTATCATCTACATCCACTTGAACCTCGACTTCTGCATTTTTCTTTTTCTTAATACTACTTTGAATAACATAAATAGCAATTCCTATTACTACTAGTATTAATACGATGTTTGTTATGGTCATTTAGGTTCCCTCCTTACACCTTTTATCTTACAATTTCTAATCGATATATAATGTTATCTACTGTTCTTTTTACTTCTGATAAAAAGAACCCATTTCTGTCATCTTCTCCTACATTTCTAAGGCTTAAAAACAAATCTGGTACTTTAGCTTCTTCACATGCTTCAAAAAATAATGTGTTATATGGAATTGTTGAAACTTTGTTTTTTTCACCTAAATATCTTGATATATTTTTGATATTGTATTTTGAAAATTTATCATATTTTCCAATTAATAGTAATGCCTTTTTAGATTTTAGTATTGGTTTTTCTTCTCTTTTTTGTATAAATTGGTTTATAGTTGTTAATCTTTGACTTAAGTTTACTACAATAAGATTAGAACCTTCTAAAATTGTATCTGCCACATCATCATGTACTTGTTTATCTAAGTCTACTAATACTAAATCGTAGTAATTATTTGCTAAACTTATGATGTCTGGATAATATCTTCTTAAATCTTCATATTCATCTCGTTCACCTTTAAATGTTGGTAATATTTCTAGCCTATCTTTAAAAATAATTTTAGTATAATTTGTAATATGTTCTGGTGCTAATTTATTGCTTTTCATTATTTTAGCAAGTCCAGCAATGCCTTCTTCCATTTCCATACTAGTATTTGGTCCAAATAGACCTCTACTTTTTTTATCATTTGTTTGTTGCCAATAACAATTATCCAAATTATTATCTTTATATCCTGTTGTAATAACTAGAATTCTATAATTGTGTTCTATTGCTAAATGTGTAGCAATTGCTACTATTGATAAAGTTTTTCCTGTTTGTTCTGTACCATTATTCCAAAAAGTTACAATTGACATATTTTTCATTCCTTCCATAAAAGTGTGCAAATCATGCCCCTTTTTCAATATTTTTTATTATTTTTCTAATATTAGCTTCACTCACATCTGTAAGGATTTCTTGTGCTATGCAAACTAAACCATCTTTATATTGCACACTTAATTTTTTGAATTTTATTTTTGCAAGTCTTTGGTTTTCATAAATAACACTTAAATCTCCATTTTCAATTGGGAAATATATTCTGTATTCATTCCATATTACTTTATGTCCTAAAGAAAGGAAATTCAAATAATCATCTTCTTCTTTTATCATATCTTTTGAGAATAAAACTTTAGTTAAACTCATTACTTCTTGCATACCACTTAAAATTTCCAATCCTTTTTTTAATGAATAGTTATCAAATGAAGTCACAAAATAGTTCTTTTGAGCATTTGATAAAGAAAAATTGTTAAATCCTTTTTCATTGTCTGTATCTATTAATATGAAATCATATTCTAGTTCTTGTTCTTCTCCTAATCCTAGATAATTTTTCATGTCATTTATGCTTAAAAAGCCTACTGCTATGTCAATATCTTCAAAGTCTGTAACATATTTCATAGCTGGACTTATTGCTGGTATAATATATCTAGCTTTTTGGTTTATGGTAGAATCCATAATTAATACTTTTTGTTCTAACATTGTTAATATTTTTGCTACATATAAGATCATATCTGTCTTATCATATGCTCCTATGAACCCTATCTTTTTCATTCGTTCTCTCTCCTTTTTACTCTATTACTCCTGATAGAGCATCTAAGTATTCTTTTCTATCTGTTTTAGAGTTAGCATTACTTTCTTGCATTTTTGTTTCTAAATTTGTTTGTGCTTGTTCTCCTTGATTGCTAATAACACTATTAATATGTTCATTTCTTAAACCTGATGCATTATTATTGCTGTATCTTGTTCTTATTGCATTCATTGCTTTTTCTAATATATTTGGATTACTTGTTAATAATGCAGTGGTACTTTCATTTAATGGATATGTTGGTGTTGCTGCATTTTGCATTCCTGGTTCTGTATATTTTGTTATGTATAATTTAGAACCTGGTATTTGGAAAGCTTCTACAATTGAGCAACTCATATGTAGTATTTCATCTTCTGTAAGGTTTATCCAAACTGTATCTTCTGAATCAACTCCACCAACTTGTGGTATTTCTACTTCTTTTTTACTAACTACTATATAATCTTGTCCAGATGGCAACATGAATCTAACATCTACATAATCTCCTGTTGCTAAATCCATTGGCAATATAATCATATTATATTGTTGTTTCCTAACATCATCTTGCATAACACTATCACTTTTGCTTAATAATTCTGTTGTAATTACTGTGTTTTTCTTCATATTAACTTTTGCTACTAATGGTATGCTGTTTAATTCTAGATATTCTTTGTTATTACCTTTATTAATATAATAATTGTCTGTTTCTTCTTCTTGTTGTATTTCGTATTCATTACCATCTTTTCTTACATATAATTTAGATTCATTATTTCTTATTTTTGTATAAATTTCGTTTCCTTCTTTATCTTGAAGTGCATAATTTTCAATTACTGTAATATCACTTGTTGCATTACCTGGCACAAGTTTTTCACTTACAACTTGTTTGCTTAGCATATCATTTGTAATAACTTGCCCTGAACTTACATCCTGATTCAATGTATATACATTTACACTCTTTCCTAGTTCTTCTTGTTCCTTTTTGTTTTTATTCATTAACTGCATAAATAACAATGCTATTATAATTCCAGATATTAATAACATTATTAACATTCCTAATAAAAATGAATTTCTTGCTTTTCTTTGCATTGGATTTGTTGCCATGACAAATTCCTCCTTAACATTTATTTTTTATATATTTTTCTACAAAATATCCATCTATTTTATTTTATACCAAATGTCACTCAAAATCAACATATTTGATTATTGTTACAAAAAGTTAATAGTGCTGTAACATTTTTGTAATATAACTTGGAAATTTTGACTTTTTTCAATACCATTGGTCGTAATGCTACGGTTTTAAAAACCATTACAGATTTTGGACAAGCTAAGGTTTTCTAGTTACAAGCTTAGATGCACAAAATCTTTCATTTATTTTAACACCGTAGCATTACGACCAATGGTATTGAAAAAAAAATAAAATTTTTAACAGAATTTTTCTAACACTTTTGCTACACCTTCATCTTGATTAGATGTTGTTATATAATCTGCAATTTGTGTAATTTGTGGTGTACTACCGTTCCATTGCAACTCCCAAACCTGCTTCTTGTATCATTTTTTTATCATTAACATTATCTCCTATTGCTATTACTTCTTCTTTTGAAATGTTTTTTTCTTTAATCAAATATTCTATTGCTTCCCATTTATCTACATTTTTTGCCCCAATTTCTGTATAATAATATTCAATCACTTTTTCTTCTGTACCTTGTTTAATTGTCTTTCTTGACATATGAGAAACATCTAAAACCTCAATTCCATCTACTTGTCTTAACTTTCTAATAATTGATTGAAAAATCATTTTATTTTCATCAC
>CATLUC010000027.1 GCA_950059165.1 uncultured Clostridium sp. | reverse complement strand
TTCAACAACAGTAAAAGAAAAAATAGAAAGATTATTAAAAGACGAAGCAACAGAAGTAACAGTAGACCAAGAAACAGTAATAGTGGGAATAGAAAAAAATGAAGATAATATTTGGGGATTGCTACTTGGAACAGGCTATTTAAAAGTAGTAGAAACAGTAGATATAACAAATGGAATATATAAGGTAAAAATCACAAACAATGAAATAAAACATTTATTCCAAAGCATTGTAAGAGATTGGTTTAGAGATAAAGTAATAGGAAACGACCTAAATTCAATTTTAAAAGACCTAATAACATTAAACTTAGAAGAATTTGAAGAAAAATTTAAAATATTAGTAGAGCAAATGTTTAGTTACCTAGATGTAGGTGTAAATACAGCAGAGAACTTCTACCATGCATTTGTTTTACGGAATGTTAGTAGGATTAAAAGACTACTACTACGTAAATTCAAATCGAGAATCTGGAGTAGGAAGATATGATATAATGCTAGAGCCAAAAGACAAAAACGGAAATAGCTTTATAATGGAATTTAAAGTATATAAAGAACAAAAAGAAAAAAATATAGAAGAAACAATAGAAAATGCTAAAAAACAAATAGAAGAAAAGAAATACGAAGAGAGCTTAAAAACAAGAGGATATACCAACATAACAAAAATGGTATTTGCATTTAAAGGTAAAGAAGTAAAAATGGAAATTTTTTAGGTAGAAAAAAATAAAAAGAAATAAATTCGTATAACATATTGACTTAATTCATAAATATTTATAAAATAATTATGAATTAAGTCTATTTTTGGATTGTATAAATATGTTTAATGAAATATAAATGGAAAACTTTTAAATTTGCTTTTTACAAATGAACTAAATAATTAGAATACAATTTGTAAAAATGGAAACAATTTAAGAAGAAATACTAGAAAAACAAAAGAAAGGTTGATTTTATCATGAAAAAAGAAAAAGGAATTACATTAATAGCACTAGTTATAACAATAATTGTGTTGTTAATACTTGCAGGAGTAGCAATAGCAACTTTAACAGGAGAAAATGGAATATTAAGTAAAGCAGAAACAGCAAAAGATGAAACAACAAGTAAAGCAGAAGAAGAACAAATAAAAATTGCATATAGTGGAGTAATAGCTCAAAGGCTAGGAACAGGAGGAGTTTTTGTAAACGACTTAAATGAGGAATTTAAACAAAATAGCACAAATGCAACAGCCCAAGGGTTAGAAAAAGGAAATATAAAGGTAATATTTAATGATACTTTAAATCAATATATAATAGATAAGAATGGAAAAATAAAAAAGCTAGATGGACAAGGGGAAGTACAACCCAATATTATAAAATATGTGAATCCACCCAAATTAGTTGCAGGAATGAAAAAAATAATGTTTACAGACCCAACAAATGAAGAAAAAGGAAAAACAATAAAAGATGGCGACAATGATTTTGATAATGAAAATTGGTATGATTATTATGAAAAGAAATGGGCAAATGTAGAAACAGAAGATGGTTCTATGTGGGTATGGATACCAAGATTTGCATATAAAGTAAACAAAACGACACAAACAACAGATATAAAATTTTTAATAGGAACAACAGACGAATATTATGAGGAAAGTGGAAATAAACAAACAGCCAAAAGAGTAAAAACAAAAACGGAAGTAGCAGATACTGAAAACTATTACTATGTACATCCTGCATTTACAAATGAAAGTAGTATTGATTTTATAAATGGTGGTTGGGATAAAGAACTAAGTGGAATATGGGTAGCAAAGTTTGAAGCAGCATATCCAAATGGAAATAATGATGTGATGGTAAAAGCAAGTAGTCAAAATTATACACAAACAACAACTTGGATAAAAGCAGTAGAAAGAGGACAAGCAACAGATGATATTGAAGATGTAAGAAATTGGCTAGATGGAATATATGGAAGCAATACAACATCAATAAAATATCCAATATTCCAAGGAATAAGTTATGGAATGAATAATATAAACCATAACGATAGTTTTAATATAGCAAAGAGTTTAACAGAAAGTGGTAATATTTATGGACTAACAACAGAGGTAGATAGCCATTTAATGAAAGACAGCGAATGGGGGGCAATCGCATATATAGGACAATCGCAATATGGGCTCAATGGAACAAATATAGCAATAAATAATATAAGCTTAAATAGTGGGAACAGAAAAAGAACTATTATCACAGGAAAAAGTGGTGTAGATAGTGTGTATGCAGTAACAGGAGTAACAACAGGAGAAAAAGATGGAGGAGAAAAGCAAGTAACAGAAGATACAATAACAAAGGTAAAAGGTGCAACTGGAAATATACCAGTTGATGGAGTATATGCATGGAATCAACTAAAAGGACAAGAAGCAAGTTCAACTGGAACAATATATGGAATATATGATTTAAGTGGAGGGAGTTGGGAAAGAACGGTTGGATACGTAGCAAATGGAAATGTAAATTTAAAAACATATGGAGTGAATCTTTCATATAATGGGGAGAACTTAAAAACAGTAAGTACAAAATATATAATGGTATATCCACATGATAGTAGTAAAGATAATACGGGAATAGCAAATGATGATATGGGATTAAATACAGCAAGTCAAGCAAATTATGCAAAAAATACAACAATTCATGGAGACGCACATCGTGAAACATCGAAGGCTGGAACTGATAGTACATCATGGTATGGTGACTACTCTTTTTTTCCTGGGTTGTATACGCCATTCTCAATTCGTGGTGGTGATTTGTGGAGTAGTAGTAATGCTGGTTTATTTTGTTTTCATCGTAATGGTGGTGGTGGACATTGCAATATTGGTTTTCGTCCAGTGCTTATAGCTAAATAGCTAGTTTTAGGTAAATAACGAGACTGTAAATAACTTTGATATGTACACTATATTGTATAACATTGTTAGGCAAAAAAAAGGATTTTTATCCTTGCTTTTTTTTTAGATTTATAGTAGAATAAAAAACAACTAATAGCCAATAAAATAAACTAGAACAAAAAAGAAGGAGTGAATTTTTTGGACATTGCAAACCAAATCAAAAATCTAGGTATACAAGAAGAAAAAATACTATACAACGAACCAATGAAAAAGCACACAACTTTTAAAATTGGAGGACCAGCAGAAATTTTTATCAAAATAGACAATATAGAAGACCTAAAAAAAATCTTATTATTTGCAAACAAAAATAACCAGAAGTTAACAATAATAGGAAATGGAAGCAATTTACTAGTTTTAGATGAAGGAATAAAAGGAATAACATTAAATATAAAAATAGAAAAAATAGACATAGAAAAAAAAGAAGAAGAAGTAAAAATAACTGTAGGAGCAGGAGAAAAAATAGGCAAATTAGCAAGAATATGTATGCAAGAACAAATAACAGGATTAGAAGAACTATCAGGAATTCCAGGAACTATAGGTGGAGCTATTAGAATGAATGCAGGAGCACATGGAAAAGAAATAAAAGACATAGTAGAAACTGTAAAATGCATAGACTACCAAGGAAACGAAAGAATATTCAAAAACGAAGAATTAAAATTTAGTTATAGAAATAGCATTTTTAAAAAAGAAAAATATATCATAACGCAAACAGAACTATCACTAAAAAAAGGTAAAAAAGAAGAGATAAAAGCAAAAATGGAAGAATATGCAAAATATCGAAAAGAAAAACAACCAATAGAAAGCCCAAGTGCTGGTAGTACTTTTAAAAGAGGGAGTGACTTTATAACAGCAAAACTAATTGACGAAGCAGGTTTAAAAGGCTATCACGTAGGAGATGCAGAGGTATCTACTAAACATAGTGGATTTGTAATAAACAAAGGAAGTGCCACAGCAAAAGACGTTTTAGAACTAATTGACCATGTGAAAAATGAAATATATAACAAATTTCAAAAACAAATTGAATTAGAAATAGAAATTATTGGGGAAGCGAACAATTAATATGTACTTCATGGTTTTCTTTGGGAATAAGTGTGCCTGTCCCAATTATGCAAAAAAAGAGAGGAATGAATTATAGAAATGAAAGGTTTTATGCAATGGTTTAAAGCTAGCAATAAAATGAAAAGATGGATGTTCTTAATAGTAATAGGAATTTTGCTTGCATGTTATGGCTTAGCAGAAATTTTAGTTATGAAGGAGATTTCTTTTGAAGAAGTTGGAAAGGTTGTAGTTATATTTGTATTAGGATTTATTTCTATTATACTAGGACTAATTTTCTTAAATAAGCGTACATTAGAGGTTCTTATTGAAGCAACAGATAATCGTATGGAAAACAAGAAAAATGTAAATGTAAAATCTTTAATTTTCGACAAAACAGTATATGACCAAGGACCTAATATTGTTGTAATTGGTGGTGGGACAGGGCTAAATACCGTACTTTCAGGACTAAAAAATTACACAAGTAATTTAACTGCTATTGTAACTGTTTCAGATTATGGTGAGGGAGTTAGTAATTCAAGAAAAGAATTAGAGATGTTACCATTAGGAGATGTTAAAGACAGTATGGTTTCTCTTGCAACAAAGCAAGAGGAAATTGATGCATTATTTAATTTCGAATTTACAAAAGGTAAATTAAAAGGACTTAGCTTTTCAGACATATATTTTTCAGCTATGAAAGAGATAAATGGAAACATTGGAGATGCCATTATTAAAAGTAATGAAGTAGTTAAAATAATTGGAAAAGTAATGCCAGTAACAACAGACGAAATGAAAATTGTAGCAGAATTAGAAAATGGCTATTTAGTAGAAGAAAAATCGAGAATTGCAGAAGTAGTAGCAGAAAAAATTACAAAAATTAATCGTATTTTCTTAAGCCCATCAAATTGTAGACCAACACCAGATGTAATGGAGGCAATAAAAAAAGCAGACTGTATTATAATTGGACCAGGAAGTTTATACACTAATGTAATTCCTAATTTATTAGTAGGAGGAGTTGCTAAAGCAATTAAAGAAAGCACAGCAATAAAAGTATATGTTAGCAATATTATGACAGAACCAGGACAAACAGACTACTACAGTGTTTCTGACCATTTAAAAGCAATTATAGACCATTGTGGAAATGGAATTGTTGATTATTGTATTTATGATACAGGAGAAGTTATACCAGAATTTATTAAAAAATATAATATGGAAGGACAAGAATTAGTATTAGCAGATGTTGATAAAGTAAAAGGAATTAAATTTTTACAAAGAAATCTATCTATGATAGCTAATGACTGTATTCGTCATGACCCTAATTTAGTAGCAGCTTCTATTATTGAATTAATATGCGATGATTTGAAATATCAAGATAAACAAAATGACCCTCAATATTTGATGTTAAATACAAAATTAAGAGAAGAAAAAAGAATCAGCAAATTAAAAAAATCAATGAAGAAGAAAGAAAAAAAGGAAACTAAAACAGGAAGACATGGTAAAAATGGAATAGGAGCATCATTTAAAGGAAAAAGCAAGTTTAGTAACAAATATAGTGATAGAATAGTTTCTATTAGAGAAGCAGATGCAAGTGCCAAAAAGAAAGTTCAAAAGGAAAAAATCCAAAAAGAAATAGAAAAAAGAGAAAAAGAATTACAAGATGAAAATCCATATAAAATGGAAGAGATAAATATACCAGAAGTTGCAAAGGCAGAAATAGAGGAAATTAGGCAAAAGGTAGAAGAAAAAACAGAGGTAGAAATGCGTTTAGAAGAAGGGCTAAAAGCAGTAATGGAAATGCAAGAGGAAATTCAGAAAACAAAAGGACAAGTAGAAAATGAGCCAATAACAGAGCATCAAGAAGAAATAAAACAGATAATAGAAGAAGGAAACATGGCAAATACTAAAGCAGAAAATGAAATAAATAAAACAACAAAACCAAAAAGTGCAAGAGGTAGAAGAAGAACGAAATGAGACATTTTAGACATATCCCTCTTGTCTTAAGAAAGGAAAAGTAGATATGAAAATTACCAAAGAAAAGTTGAATTTAGAAGAAGGATTAAACAAAGAATGGCTAGTAACAAATGGAATAGGAGGTTTTAGTTCTTCAACAGTTATTGGAGCAAATACTAGAAAATATCATGGTTTGCTAGTTGCACCATTAACACCACCTGCTAGAAGATTTTTAATACTTTCTAAATTAGATGAAAGTATAGAAATAAGAAACAAAAAATATGATTTATATACAAATATTTGTAAATCATTTATTTCAAAAGGATATGAATATCAAGAAGAATTTAGAAGAGATTATGTTCCTATTTTTAAATATAAAGTAGGAAAAGTTGAAATAACTAAAATGGTGTGCATGGAGTATGGACATAATACAGTTGGAGTCTATTATAAAATAAAAAATGATGGAACAAAAGCAAAACTAACATTAGCACCTGTTGTCAATTTTAGAGATTTCCATCAAGCAAATACAGACCATTATTTTGATATAAAGCAAACAATAAATAAAAATAAAGTAAAATTAATAATAGATGGAAACTCTACAACACCAGTATATATGCATGTATCAGAGGGAGAATACCATAAACATGATAATGATACATTTTTTAATATGTTTTATGTAGAAGAAGAAAAAAGAGGATTTTGCCCAGAAGAAAACCATGCTGT
This sequence comes from uncultured Clostridium sp., assembly GCA_950059165.1. GTDB lineage: Bacteria > Bacillota > Clostridia > TANB77 > CAG-508 > CAG-269. Next base: position 10,191 of record CATLUC010000027.1, on the reverse strand, counting down.
ACCTGGAGTATATGAAATAGAAATACTAGCAAAAGAAGAAAAAGAAATATCTTTTGTCTGTTCTTTAGAAGAAAATATCGAACAAAAAATAGTAAAAAGATTTATCAATAATGAAATAATCCGTATAGGAGAAATGTTTAATGAATCTTTATTAATTGACAATAGAAAACAAAATAAAACAAAAAAAGAGCTAGAAAGAGATGACCTAGTAAGAACTTTCTTAATGTCAGCAGACAGTTTTGTAGCATATAGACCTGCATTTTCTTTACATACAGTTTTAGCAGGTTATCCTTGGTTTTTAGATTGGGGACGTGACACTTTAATTGCTTTTGAAGGAATTGTTTTAATTCCTAAAAAGTTTGAAATTGCAAAAGAAATATTATTAACCATGATACGTGATGTTAAATTTGGATTAATCCCAAATGGTTATTCAGGTTACGACAATAGACCATTATATAATAGCGTAGATGCTTCTTTGTTATTATTTGAACAAGTACAAAAATACATAAAATATACAGGAGATTATGAATTTGTAAAAGAAAAATTATATCCTGTTATGCAAGAAATCATTGAAAACTATTGTAATGGAATTGATGTAGATGATAATAATATATACTTAGATACAGATGGACTAATAGTATCTGGAACAGAAGAAACACAAAATACTTGGATGGATGCAAAATATGATGGAAAGGCAATTACACCAAGAAATGGAAAAGTTGTAGAAGTAAATAGCTTATGGTATAATGCAAATCAAATTATGGCTGAACTTTCAAAAAAATTCAAACATCCAATTTTAAGTAAAAAATATAAAGAATTAGCACAAAACTGTAAAAGAACATTTGAAGAAAAATTCTATAATGAAAAAAAGAAATGCCTATATGATGTAATAGGAGATGGAAAAGTAAGACCAAATCAACTATTTGCATTGTCTTTAAGTTATCCAGTTTTAGAACCAAATTCTACAATTGCAAATCAAGTATTACAAATAGTTGAAAAAAAATTATTAAATGCTTATGGGCTACAAACATTGGCAAAAGATGAAGAAAACTATGTAGAAATATATGAGGGTAACCCAAAACAAAGAGATGCAAGCTATCATCAAGGAATTACTTGGCCATGGCTATTGGGATTATATTATGATAGTTTAAAAAATACATTGCTAGCATCTAAAACTATAGAAGATAAGAAAAAATGGGAAGAAAAATTAGAAAAATTCACTCAAAAAACCATCAAAACTTTCCAAAAGGAACTTTTTGATAGAGGTTGCATTGGTGGAATTGCAGAACTTTATGATTCATGTAAACCATATTTGCCAAAAGGCACAATAAACCAAGCTTGGAGTGTAGCAGAAGTATTTAGAATTATTTTAGGAAAATAATATAATAAAATTTATGGAGTACAAGGATGTTATCAATTGAAAATTTAGAAAAAGAACTAAAAAATGGAAATCTACAAAACCTATATCTATTATATGGTGAAGAAATATTTTTGTTAGAAACATCTCTAAAAAAAATACAAAATTTATTTGGAGAAGCAATTAAAGGAATAAATTACATAACAATTGATGAAACAAATTACAATGAACTAATTGCAAACATTGAAACACCTAGCTTTGGGTATGAAAAAAAGCTAATTATAGCAAGAAGCACAGGACTACTTAAAAAAGATGGAAAAAGAAAAAATGTTGAACTTGCAAAAATAAGAGAAAAATTAGATACATATATAAAAGAAAATATTGAACAAATAAAGCAAAGTGTAGTATTAGTCTTTATTGAAGAAGATGCAGACAATAAACAAGAATTATATAAAACAATAGATAATTTAGGCATAGTATGCAGATTTGACTACCAAAAACCAATTCAAATTGAGAAAAGAATACAAGCAATTTGTAATGGATATAAAGTAGAAATTGAAAGTCAAACCATACGTTACTTTATAGAATGCTGTGGCACTAATATGCAAGATTTAATTAATGAAATACGAAAACTTATTGAATATGTAGGAAAAGACGGAAAAATAAAAAAACAAGATATTGATGAACTATCTGTAAAAAAATTAGAAAGTGTTATATTTGACCTAACAGACTCTTTAGGAAAAAAGGAAATTGCAAAAGCATTGCAAGTATTGAAAAATCTAATTTATAGCAAAGAACCATTACAAAAAATTTTGATTACATTATACAATCATTTTAAGAAATTGTATTTAGTAGAACTATCTTTAAAATATAATAAAGACATTATAACTTCATTAAATTTAAAGCCAAACCAAACTTTTTTAGTAAACAAATATAAAATGCAGGCAAAATATTTTAAAGAAACAGAACTAAAAAACATATTGCAAGACCTAAGAAATTTGGACTATCAATATAAAATAGGACAAATTGATTTACAAATTGGACTAGAAACTATACTTTGTAAATATTGTAGTTAATACAAAACAGTTTTTAACTCAATTTTTTGCAAAGAAATGCTCAATTCAAGAGATTTTGATTAGGAGAAAATAACTTTATGAACAAATATGAAAAAGTGAATGTAGGAATAATTATTAATAAAAGAATTAGAAAAAACTAAAAAAATGTCAGATGTAAGAAAAGCATATTATTTATATAGAGAATTAGGTAAGATATATCAATATAAAGTCAATTATTCCTTTATGGATCCCAATATTATGGATGAATTAATTGAAAAAATTTATTTGTATGAAGAGGGAACAACAAAAGATGGAGAAGCACTTTGTATAGATATGGACAAAACTTATGTAGAAGCATTAAACTTGTTAGGAATAGAGGCTAAATTATCTTTTTTAGATGAAAATTATTATTATGCAGATTTAGCTGGAGATATTATGCATATAAAAACTGGAATGAAAATTAGGAATTTTGGTTTAACTAAAGAACAAGCATTAAATAAGTTATTTAAAAAAGAATGTAATGCAAAAACTAATTATGAATATAAACTTAATAAAGAAACAAAAGGTAAAATGACTAAAATAACGGAAGAGCAGTTAAAACAATGGGATGATGAAGATGGATATACATATAAAGGATTTTATACTAATGATGTTTTCGATATGTTAGCTAAGGAAATGCTAGATGAAGAATTTCTTTATGGTTTTTTTGGAACAAATAAAAAAGATGAATTAGTACAAAAGAAAATACAATTTATTATGGAGAGATTAGAAATTGTAAATATTCATAGAAGAAAAAGAATTGGAAATCAAGAAGTAGACCAATATTATGAAAAAATATTAAATAAAATTTTAACAAAAGAAGAAAGAGAAAAATATGTTGGCGTGTTTTGTGGATATGTAGAAGAAGATGAAGAAAGAAAAACTAGGATTGTTATAGTAATCCAAAAAGATAATGAAAATGTATATTATTTATATAATAACCAAAGTCAGATTTTTGAAATTATAGAAAAAGAAGAATTCATAAAAGAACCAATACAATATATTAATAAGCCAGGACACAAAATTAATAACATACAATTTGTTAATCATTTTGAAAAAAGGCTACAAGAAAGAGAAAGATAATTATTACAGTTTATTAAAATAACAAACATATTTAAATAATTATGTATTTACTTAAGTTGTAACAATTAATTTCCAAAATGTATAAAAAACCACTTTAATGTTAAAAATACACTTAAGGTGGTTTTTATGTTAAAAAATAAAAAGAAAACAATAATTATATGTTTAGTAGCAATTATGATAATTGCTAGTGTAATATTCTATATACTATATAAAAATAGTACAGTAGAAGCATTATCCAAATACGGCTCAAGAGGAAATGAAGTAACACAAATACAAACAAAATTAAAAAGATGGGGATACTACAATGGAAACATAGATGGAATTTATGGAACACAAACACTAAATGCTGTAAAATACTTTCAAAGAAAAAACGGTTTAAAAGTTGATGGAATAGCAGGACCTGCAACACTAAAAGCAATGGGAATATACTCAAATTCATCATCTAGCTCCAGTGGAAGTTCTAGCAACTCTAGCAATGTAAATTTACTTGCAAAACTAATATATGGAGAAGCAAGAGGAGAACCATATACGGGGCAAGTAGCAGTAGGAGCAGTAGTCATGAACAGAGTAAGAAGTAGTTCTTTTCCAAACACAATATCAGGAGTAATATACCAATCAGGAGCATTTGATGCAGTAAGAGATGGTCAAATAAACCTATCAGCAGACTCAACAGCAAAAAAAGCAGCCCAAGATGCCATAAATGGATGGGATCCTAGCTATGGAGCAATCTATTACTTCAATCCATCAACAGCAACAAACAAGTGGATATGGTCAAGGCCAATGACAATAACAATTGGTAGACACAGATTTTGTAAATAATGTCGCATTGGGGACGTTTCTTTTGGCACATTTTTGTGACATTTGGGACACATCTATAATAAAATATAAAAATTATCAAAAAGCTTATCAAGCTAATTTTAACATAACTTCTAAATTGATTTTATGGTACCTTTTTTTATATTTCTTGAACAATTATATATTAAGATGTGTCCCAAATGTCACAAAAATGTGCAAAAGGAAACGTCCCCAATTGCACCTTGACAAACTGCCATCAAATTGATAATATATATGTGGATTTTGCACCAAGAAAGGAATGGATAAAAATATGAAAATATATCCAGACAGGTACATAGATAAGGTAGAGTTAATCACAATAGAGTTTTTGCAAGAGAATAGAATAAAAGCTCTAATTTTAGATGTTGATAATACATTAATAGATTATAATAAAAATTTGTCACAAAGTGTAATTGATTGGGCAAAAGAGATAAAAAGGCAAGGGATAAAGTTATATATATTATCTAATACAAATCAAAGAGAGAAAGTGGAAGGTGTTGCTAAAGCTTTACAAATACCATATATAAATTTAGCAAAAAAGCCATTAAAGACAGGATTTTTAAAGGTACAAAAAGAATTAAAAGAAGAGTCAGAAAATATAGGTGTTGTAGGAGATCAAATTTTTACGGATATTTTAGGTGGTAATCGTTGCAATATGTTTACAATATTGGTAGAACCAATTGCTACAAAAGATTTTTGGTATACTGCATGGAAAAGACCATTAGAGAATAAAATTAAGAAGAGATATAAAAAAGAGAAAGGAATGGAATAATAGATGTATTTTAATGATGTACATATTGTGTATTATGTTATTGCAGGAGTTGTTGGAGTGATTGTAGGCCAACTAACAGATTGGGCAAATAAAAGATTACCAGAATATAAAAGTGTAATATCAAAAGATATTATTCATGAATATAAAATAAATTTTAAACCAAATTACATATTAATATTAATAACAGCAATTATATACATGACTTTGATTTATACATTTGGAATAAAAAATACGATAATTGCTAATTTAGATTTAATAAAATTTTTGATACTAACACCAATGTTAATATCAGCATTTGTCATAGATTTTAAATTACAAATAATACCTAATCGTTTGAACCTAACAATATTCGAAATAGGTTTCATTTTTGCCTTTTTATATGGATTGTCAAATGTAGCAATTACAATCAATATGTTACTTGGAATGTTAGCAGGACGGAGGAATTTTCCTATTAATTACATTATTACGGAGGGCTATTTTATGGAAAAGAAGCAATGGGATTTGGTGATGTGAAATTAATGGGAGCTTTGGGACTATATTTTGGTCTATCAAACATTATAATTATAACATTAGTGTCTTTCTTAATAGGAGCAATCCTTAGTATATTTCTATTGGCTACTAAAATTAAAAAATCAGATGAATACATACCATTTGGACCATTTATAGTGATTTCAACTTTTATTAGTATGTATGTGCCTTTTGAACAAATAAAGACTATACTTATGCAAGTTTTTACTTTAGGTATGTATCATAGTTGAAAAATAATTGGCATTTGGCGTTGCCAAAATTTCGATTTTAATTTAATCAACGTACCTTTGTACTCCTCATAAATTAAAATCCTATTCGCCTAGCCAAATATCCAATTCTTTTTCAACTACCGAAACGAAAGGGATGAAATAAAAATGAATGAAAAATTGCAATGGTTAAGGAATAAAATGTCAAGTTTAGACTTACAAGGGCTAATTTTAACCAATCCAATTAATATACGTTATCTAATAAATATAGAAGCAGAAGGAATTTTGCTATTGACTAGAAAGGAAAATATTTTTATTACAGATGCACGTTATATTGAACAAGTACATAGCACATTAACATTATTTGATGAAATTATTGTATATGATGTACATGATGTATCAAAAGATGACTATGAAAATTTCTTTATGTTTTGTGAAAATGTTGGGTTTGAAGAATATGACATATCTTATGCAAAATACAAAGAATATATTAGAAAATTTAAAATTCACAATTTTGTAGAAACAGAACATATAATAGAAAAGCAAAGAATGATAAAGGATGAAGAAGAAATTAGAAACATAGAAAAAGCTTGTGAAATAACTGACCATTGCTTTAACTATTTATTAACTTATATCAAACCTGGTATGACAGAAAAACAAATAGCCAAGGAAATTGAAGAATATTACAAACAAAGAACAGATGGAATATCATTTGAAACAATTGTAGCTTCACGGAGAAAATACATCTAAGCCTCATGCTGTACCAACAGACCGAAAAATTCAAGAAAAAGATATAATTACGATTGATATGGGGTGTAAGGTAAATGGATATTGTTCAGATATGACAAGAACAATTTTTGTAGGAGAAGTGCCAGAAGAAATAAAGCCAATTTATGATTTGGTACTAAAAAATCAAATTCAAGTTGGAGAACAATATAAAGATGGGGCAAGTACTAGAATATTAGCCAAAATGGTAGAAAATGATTTTAAGCTAAATGGATATGATTTAGTACATAGTTTAGGTCATGGAGTAGGGATGGAAATTCATGAAGCACCATTTATAAGCTATAATTCAGACACACAATTACGAGAAAACATGGTAGTTACAAATGAACCAGGTATTTATTTGCCAGGTAGGTTTGGAGTGAGGATTGAAGATACAATCCAAATTACTAAATTTGGATGTATAAATTTAACCAAATCTGGTAAAAATTATATTATAATTTAGCTTTTAAATTAAAGAATGGCTTGCTTTTTTTGGAAAAATGTAGTAAAATAATTAGGATAATAAATAAATGAGAGGAGAAATAATTATGGCAGCAGTATATTCAGCAGGAGATTTTAGAAATGGAACAACATTTGAAATGGAAGGAAATGTATATAGAATAGTAGAATTCCAACATGTAAAACCAGGAAAAGGGTCAGCATTTGTAAGAACAAAATTAAAAAATGTAATAACAGGAGCAACTCTAGAAAAAACTTTTAACCCATCAGATAAATTTCCAGCAGCAGAAATAGAGAAAAAAGTAATGCAATACCTATATAATGATGGAGGTTTATATTATTTTATGGATAACGAAACTTATGACCAACTTCCATTAAATGAAGACCAATTAGGAGATTGTTTAAAATATTTAAAAGAAAATATGGAAGTTACAATGTTATCATATAAAGGAAATACATTTGCAGTAGAACCACCAACATTTGTGGAATTAGAAGTTACATACACAGAACCTGGATTTAGTGGTAACACAACAACAACATCAGGAAAACCTGCCAAACTAGAAACAGGTTTAGAAATTCAAGTTCCATTATTTGTAAACATTGGAGACATTTTAAAAATTGATACAAGAACTTGCGAATACATGGAAAGAGTATAAGAAAGGTGATAAACAATATGGGTACATTAAAAAACGAATATAAAAGTTTTTTAGATGACATAGAAAAAAATATAAAAGATAAAGATGATTTAGAATATATAAAAAAAAGGTTTACCTCTTTTGTAGACGTTGTATTAGACCAAATGGACTATATTATGGACTACAAAGAAGAAGAGATGGCAAAGCTAGAAGAAACACAAAACGAACTAAATAATAAAATGGAACAAATGCAACAAGTCATCAATAATATAGAAAAAGACATTTATTCAGAAGATGGTTTCGATTTTGAAATTGTATGTCCATACTGTAACTATGAATTTATCATAGATGTAGACGAAAACAAAACAGAAATCGAATGTCCAGAATGTCAAAATATTATAGAACTAGATTGGTCAGGAGATGTTGATGAAGAAACACAACAAGAAGAAACTGAGCCAAATGACCGAAACACTTGCCAAGGCGACTGTCATGGTTGCCATGGATGTAATGACGAAGATGATGATATGTAAATTTGTTAATAGGGACGTTTCCTTTTGGGTACAATGTGCAATTGGGGACGTTTCTTTTTGCCCCTTTTTGTGACATTTGGGACACATCTATGTGTAAATAATTTAAATCTATTATTATATATTATTTTGAACTCCTTGTGTGTCGCAACCTTTTAAAAGAAAAAATTGTAATATAACTAATATAGTAATTTATAGTTACGGACAATTTTTTCTAGGTAGGTTGCTCCAATCGCACTCGTTATCACTCGATTGCACCTATTAGAAATAATTTATAGGATTTACATATTTTTCATCAATTCGAATTCCTAAATGTAGATGACAACCGTGTAGTTGCACCATTTGTAGGATTTCCTTGTGCATCATGATATTGATTTCCCTTTACTCCATAAACATTTTTAGGTCCAACATTTCCAATTACTTGTCCTTGAAAAACTTTATCTCCAACATTAACAATAAAATTAGGGTCACAATGGCAATAACTTACTTTATAATTGTCAAAAGATAGAGTAATTGTATATCCGACCAGCACCTAAAAAATCACGAAAAGTAATTTCTCCATCATGAAGAGCAATAAATTTAGTTCCGCCTAGGGGCAGGAATGTCAATTCCAGAATGAGAAGAAGAAGCACCGTGAGGTCGGAGAAGGACGCTTTCCAAATGGAGAACTGATTTTATTGTATCCAGGAATAGGCCAAACAAATCCATTTGGATTAATTGCTATAATTTCAGAGGTATTACCTGAATAAGAGGGATTAGTTGATGAAAAAGGAAGAAAGAATATGACAACAAAAAAAGTTAGAATACAGACAAATATGTATAAATAATTAAAACTTTTGAAAATAAAAATCACCTCGATTAAAAATAAATAGATAAAATTATTGTTTTTCATATAATAACATGAGTTGTTAAAAGATTCAATAGTTTTGTACAATTTTATACATAAAAATTCATAGTAATAAATTATAAAGAAAAAACAATTGCAAAATGCATTATATTATGATAGTATTAAATAAACTACAAAAGAAAAGGGGAATTTATATGGAGAAAAATTTAAAAAACCAAAAAGGAATTACATTAGTAAAGCTAGGAATTGTCATAATTATTGCGATTTTAGTAATTGCATTTATTGGCAGACTTATAAAAATTGCTTCTATCGAAAACACAAAACTAACAAAAGACAATTACCAAACTATTATGGATGATTATTCAAAATTAAAAAAAGATACTGATGACATTATTTATGCAGGATATGCCATAATGTACTACACAGTACAAGATTCAATGTCTAACATTTTTAATTCAAATGCTACAGAAGATGATGCATATGCACAAGTATATGGAAAAACATTAAATAAGTTAAAAGATGAAGGAAAATCTTTAATGAAAGAAAACAATATTACACCAAAAGAATTTAAGGACAAATTAGAATCTAATACATTAAATAACAACAGCACAGACAATAATAATAGCAATAACGCAAGCCAGCAACAGTCATATGGATTAAATCAAGAAGTTATATTAACAGATAATTATGGTGGACAAGTAAGTCTTGCAATAACAGGAATAAGAGAAATGTCAGAAAGAAATCAATTTTCAGATGCACCATATACACAAATATTTTTAATTGACTATACATACAAAAATATTTCAAGGACAGATTCAGCATATATTAGTGATATGAATTTTAAAATAGTTGATGAACAAGGTGAAGTTGGTGGTACATATCCTAATAGTGTTACATTATATCCAGAAGAAATTATATCTGGAACTACATGTAAGGCACAAATGGTTTTTGGAGTTAATAATCGTAGTAACAAAGTAAAATTACAATATTGGCCACAAACTGGTGGCTCTACACCATCTGCAATTTTTGAATTGAATGTATAAAATGTTGTATATATTAGAAATGTGTTTATGTTATAGAAAAT
>CATLUC010000026.1 GCA_950059165.1 uncultured Clostridium sp. | reverse complement strand
TCCTACTTATATTTTCTACTTTTAATAATTTTTTTATTCTATATTTTCTTCTTGTTCATTGTTTTCTAGTTCTTCTATCTTACTTTCTGCTTTTGCACTATCTGTATTAACTCCTTGAACATGAACATTTACTTCTTCTACATTTAAGCCTGTCATACTCTCTACTGCTTTTTTTACTCTATTTTGAATTTCAAAAGCAACGTCTGGAATTCTTGAACCATATTCTACAATGATATTTACATCAATTTTTGCATGATTTTCAGTTACTTCTACTTTAATTCCTTTAGCTAAATTTTTCTTTCCACTAAATACCTCTGATATTCCTCCTGCAAATCCCCCAGCCATTCCAGCTACTCCTGGAACTTCTGACACTGCTACACCACTAATTACAGCTACAACATCATTAGATATCTGAATTCCCTCATTTTCTGTTTTTATTTCCTCTTCTAATTCTATTATCTCGCCTTTTTCTTGTTCTTGATTTTCTTCGTTCATAAACAAACCTCCTTTGAAAATTCTTCTTTTCAAGTATATCAATTTTTTGCCATTTTTACAACCATTTTTAATAATTTTTTAATAGAATTTGGGTAGGATTTGGGGACGGCCCCATAATCCTACTTTTTATTTATTATTTTTAATATAATCAAGAAATAGGATTTTGGGGCCGTCCCCAAATCCTATTTTATTGCACTCTTTCTTTATCATTTGAAATTCCATAATCCAATAAATCAATTCCTTGTAATTCATTATCTTTAATCAATTTAACCTTTAATGCATTTTTTAAGCATTCTTCTACTACCTCTAATTTTAAGTTTAAAGCTTTAGCAATTATCTCTGGTTTCTTACCTAATTTAGTAACCAGTACTATTACTCTTGTTACACTATCTTGCTTTATTTGTGCTTCAAAATCACGTTTTTCAGGTAGTACTTGCCTATATTTTGATTGATTTTCAATATCTATCATTTCAAGGTCACTAATATTTAGCATATTTTGTATATATATTGAATTTTTACCTTTTAGTAATTCACTAATAGCCTCTTCTCTTTTTGAAATAGTTAACATTTTTACTCTTTTATTTTCTAATTTCATTTTTATAATTGCTATCTTTTCTTTTGATAAACCTGTTGATTTATTAATATCTTCTATATTTCTATGTTCTTCTTTTATCATCTTAATTGCTGTTTGTACTTTACAGGCTTTTATTAAAAGTTTTTCTAATTTTATTAAATTTTCTTTTTCTTTTTTTGATTCAATTCCACTTTTTGATTGATACCTACTTCTAATTATATCTAATGCTTCTTTATATTTTCCTATTGATATATATTTCCATATAACTTCGATACTATCTTGTCCTTCATATATTTTTTTGACTTCGTTCAAAAATTCGTTTATATTTGGTATTTCCTCTTGTTTTTTTTCTTTTTCAATTTTTTTAGTTTTTTTCTTCTTTCTTACTATCAAACCTTGTTCTTCACATTCATTTATAATCTGGTCTATTCTTTGTCTAGACAATGGTATTTCGTCTGACTTATATTTGCTTATTGAATATGATGTCATATTTTCATCATTAACTAGCTCTATAATTCTTTTTACAGTTGAATTTTCGTTTTTTCTTTTTTTTCTTGCTATTTGTATTTCTTTATCTGATTTTATTAATCCATACTCTTTGGCTTTTTTCACACACAACTCAATTGCTTGTGAACTTAATGGTACTAAATTTTTCATATCTCTTTCATAAGGTCTAATCCCATCGTTATATAGTTTTATAATTGTTTGTTTAATTGGATTTTCCTTTAAATCTCTTAATTCTTTTGCTTTCTTTTCTTCTTTTGGATTTATCAAACCATATTCTCTACATTCTCCTATAATTTTGCTAATTCTATCTTGGCATAAATATATACCATTTTCTTTATCTTCGTATATTTCTTTAGCTATTATTCCTTGTCCAACAAGTTTTATAATTTTTTGTACATTGGGATTATTTTCTAATTTTCTTCGTTTTTTTATTCTTCTTATTTCTTCTTCCGTTTTTAATAATCCTTTTTCTTTAAATATTTTTAGACATCCATTAATTTTAGAAACACAAAAAGGTACTTCATCAAAATTATATTCATGTATTTCACCAGCCGACATTCCCTTATTATTATATAATTCTATAATTTTTTGTCCTACTGGTGTTTTTTCTGTTATTTCTATAGCATTTCTCATAACAACTTCACGCCCTTATTTTTATTTTCTAGCTCTATATAGGATTTTGGGGCCGTCCCTAAATCCTATTCAAAAACTTCAAATTCTTCTATTTTGTTTCCTCTTAAAAAATCTTGTATTGGCATCTTTTTTGCATTTTCTCCTTGAATCTCTAATACTTTTAAAACTCCTTGTCTTGCTTTTATAAAAAGCCCATCTCTTGTGTCAGAAACTAAAACTGTTCCATTTCTTATAATGTTCATATTTTCAATTTCAATTTCTTCTTCACTTGCTATTGCAACTTTCCAAAATTTTATTTTTTTTCCATTTAAGTTTGTAAATGCACCCATAATAGGGTTTAAACCTCTTACTAAATTTTTGATTTCTTGTGCTGTTTTTGTTTCCCAATCAATTTTTGCCATTTCCTTAGAAAGCATTGGTGCAACTGTAAAATCTTCACTTTGTTTTTCCCTTGGTGCTGTACCTTTTTCTAATTTTTCTAAAGTTTGTACTAAAACTTCTCCACCTATTTTAGAAAGTCTTTCCCATAGCTCTCCTGTTGTTTCATCTTCTCCTATTTTAACTTCTTCTTTTAAAATTATATCTCCAGTGTCCATTCCTTTGTCCATATACATAGTGCTAACTCCTGTTACTTTATCTCCATTTAAAACTGCCCATTGAATTGGGGCTGCTCCTCTGTATTTTGGAAGCAAAGAAGCATGAACATTTATACAACCAAACTTAGGAATTTCTAATATTTTTCTAGGCAATATTTTTCCATATGCTACTACACAAATAACATCTGGATTTATTGTTTTTAGTTCTTCTGTTAATTCTTTAATTTTTAAAGGTTGATATATTTTTAAATCTTTTCCCATTGCATATTCTTTTACTTCTGATGGTATTAATTTCATACCTCTCCCTTTTGGTCTGTCTGGATTTGTTACTACTGCCATGATATTATGACCAGCTTTATAAATTGCCTCTAAACTTTCTTTGGCAAAATCTGGTGTTCCCATAAAAACAATGTTCATGATTTTTTCCTCCGTTCCTAAACTCTTTACTCTCTAGTTTTTTCTTCATTACTTGAAAATCCATAATCTAATATGCTTATTCCCTTTAATTCACTTTTTTTAATCAAATCAGCTTCCACTGCATTGTTTAAGTAGTCTTTCACTGTCTCTGTATCTAATTTCAATACTTTAGCAATAGCATTTTCCTTAATACCTAATTTTGTAGCAAGTACAATTATTCTTGTTATACTATCTTGCTTTTGTTTTACTTGAAAATCTTGTTTTTTTGCCTTATATAATTTCCTATATCTAGCTTGATCTTCAATATCTATTATCTCTACATCGTTAATTCCAAATTGCTGTTGTATTTCATATGTCGACTTGTATTTCAAAAATTCATTGATTGCCATTTCTCTTGTATTTAAACTTACAAATTTAATTTTTTTATGTGATTTATTTAGTTTCATCTTTAAAATAGCCACTGCTTCTTTTGATAATTCTGTCAACTCTGAAATAGCACTTATATTTTCATTTCCTGCACTTAGCATTCTAATTGCAGTTTCTGTTTTGCAAGCTCTTACTAAACAAATTTCTAAATTCTTTAATTTTTCTTCCATATCTTTTAAAACAGTTATATTATTTAACTGGTGTCTAGCTCTAATTAATTTTAATGCTTTTTCATATTCTTTTGCTGATATATATTGATTTACAACTTCAATAATATCTGTATCTTGAAAATTTGCTTTTAACATTTCGTCTTTTTCTTGTGGTTGTAAAGATTCGTCTTCTTTGTACATAACTGGTGTTTCTTCACAACATTGAACATAATTACAACGAATTTATTTTTTCCCTTTTCTCCCTTTTCTTTGTGCTTTTCTTAATTTTTTTCCCTCTTCTTTTTTTTCTTTATCTATATATCCATATTTTTCACATCTTTTTATAATTTTAAGTATTGTTGAAGCACTTATTGGAACTTCTGATTTTTTATATTTATCTATAGAATAAGCTGTCATTTGTTCATCTTCCACTAATCTTATAATTGTTTGTATAAGTGGACTTTTTTCAATCTCCATTCTTTCTTTTCTTTCTTCTTGTTCAGTTAACTGTACTTTTTTCATAATTTCACATCCTTAATTTAATATTATATATTATATTAATTTTTAGTTATTATTTTCTGGCTCTATATATTCCAAAGTTCCTGGTATTATTTTGTCCATAAATACCTCTCCATTTAAATGGTCTACTTCATGACAAATTGCCTGTGCTAACAATTCTTTGGCTTTCACTCTCATTCTTTTTCCTTCTCTATTAGTATATTCTGCAACAACTTCCTCTGGTCTTATTACTTTTGCAAATTGATTAGGAAAACTTAAGCAACCCTCATCCATTTCATGTTCTCCTTTTGTTTTAATTATAACAGGATTTATCATAACAATTGGGCCTTTATCATCATATAAATCAATAACAATTACCCTTTTTAAAATTCCAACTTGTACTGCTGCTAGACCTACACCATTATATTTATGCATAGTTTCTATCATATCATCAATTAAAATTTGTAACTTTTCATCAATTACATCAACTTCTCTTGATTTCTTTTTCAAATCTCAAATTCCTAATTGCCATTTTCAATTCTCCTTATTACAATTATTATACAATTGGATGTTACAAATAAAAATATATAAATTTTTAGTTGTAAAATAATAATCCAATTTACATCATATTATTAGGATTTACATCTATTGATATTTTAGTATATTTCCAATCTTTTTCATAAGCTTGCTTCAAAAGCTCATTTAAAACATCATTTGCTTTAACATTCATATTTCCTTTAATAATTATTCTAAAGCGTAACCTGTTTTGTATTTTATCTATTGGTGATGGCATTGGCTTAAATACTTTAAATTGTTCTTTTTCTAATTCTTTTTTTAGATGTTCATAAATCCAATTACTTGCATTTCTTATCTCTAGCTCTTGTAAACTGCTAAAATTCACCACTATTATATCACAAAATGGTGGATATTTCAACTGTTTACGTAAAGTTATTTCGGTTTCATAAAATTTTTCATAGTTTTGTTCTTTACTACATTGAATACTAAAGTTTTCTGGATTGTAACTTTGTATAATTACTTTTCCTGGCAAATTTTCTCGTCCTGCACGTCCTGCTACTTGCGTTAAAATTTGAAATGTTCTTTCATTTGCCCTATAATCATCTAAATTCAAAAAGCTATCTGCTGCAATTACACCTACTAATGTGACATTTGGAAAATGATGTCCTTTAACTACCATCTGTGTTCCAATTAAAATATCGATATTTTCATTTTTAAATTTTTCCAAAATATGTTCATGTGAATTTTTCTTAGTTACTGTATCTATATCCATTCTAATAGTTTTTGCATTTGGAAACTGTTTTAGTACTTCTTGCTCTAATTTCTGTGTTCCTGTTCCAAAATAGCGAATTTTGTCACTATGACATTCAGGACATACTGTTACAACATTTTCTTCATAACCACAATAATGGCATTTTAATTTCTTTTCATAGCTATGATATGTTAAGCTAATATTACAATTCTTGCATTTTACAGTATATCCACAATTTCTGCACATTATAAATGTTGAATAACCTCTTCTATTTAAAAACAAAATAGTTTGTCTTTTAAGTTTTAAATTTTCTTCAATGCTATTATATAAATCTATACTAAGCATAGAATGATTTCCACTTATTAATTCCTGCTTTAAGTCTATAATCTGAACTGTTGGTAAAGAAGATTTATTTGCCCTTTTTGTTAATTTTAACAATTCCATTTCTTTGTCATTTTCTTTAATAGCAACATAATAGTTTCGCAAATCTGGTGTTGCACTACCTAACACTAATGGACATTTATTTTGTTTGGCAATTTGTTTTGCAACTTCTTTTGCATCATATTTAGGGCTTGCCTCTGACTTATATGAGCTGTCATGTTCTTCATCAATAATTATAAGTCCCAAATTTTCTACAGGTGCAAATATTGCTGACCTTGCACCAATCACTATTTTTGCATTTCCTTGTCTTATTCTTTCCCATTCATCATGCCTTTCTCCAATTGATAATTTGCTATGTAAAACTGCTATTTCTTCTTTTCCAAACCTTGCCATAAATCTATTCAACATCTGAGGTGTCAAAGAAATCTCAGGAACTAAAAGAATTGCATTTTTTTGCTTCTCTAGGGCTGTCCCTATTAATTGTAAATAAATTTCAGTTTTGCCAGAACCTGTTACACCAAATAATAAAAAAGACTTATACTCATTTTTTTCCATATTCTCTTTCACTTTTTTGTATGCATCTTCTTGCTCTTCAGTCAATTCCAAATTTTGTGCTTTCTCTGTCTGCTTAATTTTTTCTAAATCCTTTACCTTTAATGGATTTCTTTCAACTTTTTCTTCTACAATTTCTAAATACCCATTTTTAATCAACGTATTCACAATAGCCCTTGAACAATCTGTAAACATCTCTATTTCTGATATAGTTACTCCCTCATTATCTTTAACAAAAGAAACCACCTTTTTTTGCTTCTCTGACTTAATTTTCCCTAAGTGTATATCTAACTCTATTTCTTCCATACCTTTTGCAAGATAAACGCAATTAATTGTTTTATCTTGCACTCTATTTTCCTTATTTTTAGTCCTAGTTCCTGGTGTCAGCATCAGCTTAATACAATCTGAAACATTACAAAAATAACGTTTTGCCATCCACTTTGCAAGTTCAATTTGTTCATCTTTTAACTGCTCTTCTAACTTAGCAATCTCTTTAATCTCATATTGATAATTTGTCTTTTCCTTTAACCCCACAACAAAAGCTTCTTCTAGTTTCTCTCCTTTACCAAAAGGAACTAAAACTTTGCTACCAACAAAAATAAGCCCCTCTAGCACTTTTGGGACCTGATAATCAAAAGTTCTATTCAATTTCTTAGCAGTTCTATTAATAATAACTTCTGCTATCATTTCACTTTTGCCTCCTTGTCGTATTGGGGACGTTTCTTTTGCGACATTTTTATGTAAACATATTCTGCAGTGCTTTTCTGTATATATCTTTTAGTTTTTCATATCCACCGTTCTACTAATTCTGTAAAAATCTTTCCACAAACGCCTGAATTTATTTCCATTACCAACAAATTATTATCCATTGTTTGAATAATATCAATTGTAGCAAAATTCATATTAACTGCCTTACCTGCATTAATTGCCAACTTTTCAATTTTATTATACAATTCATCTTTTTCCAAAATATTTGGAATTGCTCCACCACTTAAATTAAATTTCCAAGAAATCTCTACACTTTCCCCTTCACTTGGTATATATTCCAAATCAAGTTTTCTTAAGTTTTTTTCTACTGGCAACCTATTTGGCAATTGCAAATTTGATGCCAATTCTCCAAGTGTTGACTTTCCATCACCTATTACAAAAGGCTTTGTTTTGCTGTAAATTAGTAATACTTCTCCATTTAAGTAAAAAGTTCTATATTCATTTTTTATATCATAAAAAGGGCAAATACTAACAGATGCATTGTTTTCATTAAATAGTTTTTGAATTGCAATTTCTGTTTCCCTTAAACTATTACAAAGTTCTATTCCATTTCCTTGACAATCATTATTTGGCTTAACTACTAATCTACCATACTTTAAAAATTCATTTTCTATTAATTTACAATTACTTTCTTCTGGAATAAGTCTGCTTCTAGTTGCTGGATTGAATACCATTTTGTGTTCTATTATCGGAATATTTTGAGATTTTAGCACCTCATATGTTGCATATTTATCAGATACAATTGTACCAGATGCTAACATATTATTATCAAACATATTATCTGTAATATGCCTTACTTGTCCATTTTTTGATAATTGCAAAATCCAGTCAAATGATAGTTTTTCAAACTTGATGTCCATCTCTTGGCACAATTCTCTTACCATTCTATGTAAAAGTCTTTCTTCTTTTTGTTCTTCCATACTAGTTTTTATTCTCCATTTCTTGTTCATTTTCAATTATTGTTCTTATTATTTGTACTGTTTTTTCTAAATCGTCATTTTTTAAAACATAATCATATGAACTGATTTTAGATTCTTCATAATCAAATCTATTTAATCTTAGTACAATTTCAGCTGGACTAGGCTTGTCCACTCTTTCTTCAAGTCTTTTTCTCAATTCTTCTTTTGGCACTCTTAAAAAGACAGTAACTACCTTAGTATCTTGTTTTAACAATTCTTTTAGATGCTCTGTTCCATTTACATCAATATCTTTTACAATTATTTTACCACTTTTTATTTTGTCATTTAGCAATTTCCTAGATGTTCCATAATATTGATTATGGTGAATATCATATTCATAAAATTCTTGTTTTTCTATCATGTTTTCAAATTCTTCTCTACTTACAAAATTGTAAGTTTGACCTTCTATGTCTCCCTCACGCATTGGCCTAGAAGTAAAAGATGGAAGTGATTCTACATTTTCCATCCTTTTTATTAGTTCTTTTTTTATTGTATCTTTTCCTGCTCCTGCTACTCCTGATAATATGACTAACATATTGTTACCTTCCCCTCTGCTATTTCATTTGCTGCTAATGTAACTGGTGATTCTTCCTTTACATTAGTTCTTGCTTCATCACCTGCTGAAATTTGTCTAGCCCTTCTTGCTGTTGCAATTACTAATTCATATCTGTTTTTAGCTTTTGTTAATAATTCACCTACTGTTGGTTTAACTATCATTTTAAACTCCTCCTATTTTTAATTTTGTTACAGTTCAGTAAAACATCGATTAATCTAAATAGTTGAGATATAAATATTTAAGTAATAATTATATTTTCACTAAACTATAACTATATTTTATCTAAAATTTTATAAACCTTTAACTATTTTACATCTTCTTGAGATATTGTTTTGTCGATTCTTCCTCCTACTGTTTCTGGTTGAACAGCTGATAAAATAATATGACCTGAATCCATAATTAACACTGCCCTTGTTCTTCTTCCATATGTTGCATCAACAGCAGTTTTATTATCTTTTGCCTCTTGAACCATTCTTTTTATTGGTGCTGACTCTGGGCTTACAATTGCTACAATTCTTTCTGCTGAAACTATATTTCCAAATCCAATATTAACTAATTGCATATTTCTTTCCTCACTTTCTTTTTATCATATATGAGAAGATAATTCTGCTCATATACACTAATAAAACATTATTCTATATTTTGTACTTGTTCTCTAATATTTTCAAGCTCTGTTTTTATATCAATAACACCATTTGTAATTTCTAAATTGTTTGCTTTTGAGCCAATTGTGTTGGTTTCCCTGTTCATTTCTTGAATAATAAAATCCAATTTTTTTCCAATTGCTTCATCTGTTTTTATTAGCTTTTCAAATTGTGATATATGACTTTTTAATCTTGTTACTTCTTCCTCTATTGAGCATTTATCTGCATAGATTACTACTTCTTGTGCTAATCTTGATTCATCAATATCTTGATTTTTTAGTATTTCTTTTATTCTACCCTCTAATTTTACTACATATTCTTCAATAAGTCCAGTAGAAAGTGAAGATATTTCTTCTACTTTTTCTTTAATTCCCTGTATTCTAGCAACTAAATCATCTGCCATTTTATTTCCTTCTATACTTCTCATTTGTACTAAATTTTCTGTGGCATTACTTACTGCCTCTAATAAAGCATCTTTTATAGTTTCATCTTCTTGATTATTTTGAATTGTTAAAACATCAGGTAACTTTGATATTTCTGTAACTTCTATATTATCTAAAATATTTTCCTGTTTAGCTAACTTTTTTAATTCCTCAATATAAATCTTAGCAATTTCAGTATTTATCTTAATTTCTTTATCTTCTATAGAATTATTTTCAAAAGTAATAAAAACATCAACTTTTCCTCTTTTTATTTGTGAAGATATTTGTTTTTTTACTTCCTCTTCTAAATAACTTAAAACTCTTGGCATTTTTACGCAAATATCTAAATATCTGTGATTTACGCTTTTAATTTCTACTTGGTATTCTCTTTTATCTTTTGATAAATTAGCTTTACCATATCCAGTCATACTTTTAATCATTTCTCTTTTTCGCCTCCTTTTTAATAGGCTCTTCTTTTTTAACAATTTCTGAAATATCACTCAAACTATCTAAATAAGCTTTTCTTCCTTTTGTATATAACAAAATTGCTTTTAACACATAGTAAATGGAAAAAATATAAGAAGATGTCAATAAATAAAATCTAAAATCATATTTAAACAATGTAATTATATGCATAATAGACAAACTATGTAATGATAAAACCAAAAATTCTATTCCAGTTAGTGCAATACTTCCACTATCTTTTTTATAAGCCCTTTCTAAAAACACAATTCCAACCACTAAAAATGCCCCTGCAAATATTTCTATATCTCCTACAAGTCTTTCTTGCTTGATAGTAGAATATGCTAAATTTAAAATAATAAAATATAGCATAATACCAACTGCCTTTAGCAAATCCTTAAACATTTTCTTTAAAATCTCTTGTGATATTTCTTTTGGTAACTTTTTAGCTTTTTTATTCTTTTTATCATCTTTTTCTAAATCTTTAACCTTTTCTTCTTCAACTAACTCTTTTTCCATCTTCTCTTTCCTTCCTCTTGAATGATGATTTTGGAGACTTAAGGAAAAAATCATCATTCAAATTCATACATTATGATACTAAGCATATTTAATGCTACTGTCTCTGTTCTTAAAATTCTATTGCCTAATGTAATAATTTTGCAATTACTTTGTTTCAATAATTCTATTTCCTTACTATCTATACCGACCCTCTGGGCCTATTAAAATTGCGATTTTAAGATTGTCTTTTTTGCTTTCTTTCAATTTTTGCAATTCATATTTTAACTTATTTTCCTTTTCATTTTCATAAGCTACTATTACTATATCATATTCGGCACACAAATTACAAATACTTTTAGTAGAAATCACCATATTAATTTGTGGAATTTTGTTTCTGCCACTTTGTTTACTTGCAACTTCTGTAATTTTTTGCCATCTTTGTATCTTTTTTGCTTTGTCTTTTTCATTTAATTTAACAACACACCTTGCCATTTCTACAGGTGTAATGTCATATACGCCCAGTTCTACTGCTTTTTGAATAATAAGTTCCATTTTATCTGCTTTTGGCAACCCTTGAAAAATTGATACTTGTATGTTAGGCTCTGCATTAGTTTTTAATTTTTCTATTATTTCACATTTAATCACATCTTCATTTAACTCTCTTATTGTACATAAATAATCTGTTGAGATGTCTTTATTACATACTGTTATTTGATTACCTATCTTTTTTCTTAATACATTTTTTATATGGTTGACATCTTCTCCTGTGATTTTTATTTTATTATTATCAATATTTTGGCTACTTATAAAAAATTTTGGCATGCTTATCTCCTTAAATTTTTACTATTGTATATTATACGATTTTTTTTCTTATTTTTCAAGTGTTGGTAATTTATGTGAATTTGTGATATAATAATATTCAGAGGTGATTTTATGGCATATAAAGTAAAATCTCGTAAAGAGTTTAATACATATTTAAAAGATATTAAAGTTCTACCATCAGGAGATGAAACACTTATTGATGAATTCAATTCTTCTTCTATTTTTGAACTATATGAGCTTTTTGTAAAAATCAGAGATGACTTACAAATATCTCCTGCCATGCAAAGGAAACTAAAAAAACATTTGCAATCTAACTTTCCACCAGAAGTTTCTGCTTGTTTAAGCTTTCCTATACAAAAAAGTAATATTAAAAATTTAGAAGAATATATCAAAGAAGTATTTTTAGATTATATAGAAAACCCAAATTCTTCTAATATTTCTAATACAGAAATAGAAAATTTAAAAATTATTATGGCAAAAAGATATCCAAATGAACTTTTAAAATTCGAAATAGCAGAAAAAACCTCTGCTGAAACGAGATTAGAACAAGAGTTTCTTAATGCAGCTTTTTCTAATATAGTTGATGAATATTCAAGACATTCTGAAAATTTCCAAAACAATGAGGATATTCAAACAGTACTTTATACTACATCAAAAAATGATTTCCCTGCAGTAGATGTTTCAATTTCTGGTAGGCAAAAAGGTCCAAAAAGTACTGATGACAACATAAGGAAAGAATTTGTAAAAAAGTTACAATCAATCCCTCCATCTAATCTAGAAAAAGGTGTTTCTTATGCTGATTTGATAAATTGTTTTAATTTGTCTAAAGTTTCTGATGATTACTATGGTTCTACCCTTTATATAACAGGTATTGATGACACTTTTCATATTAGTAAAAAAATAGCTGAAACTAAAGAAGGTAAAGAATTTTTAAAGTGTAAAGAACAAAAACAAGATAATCTACCTCTTTTCCACTTCCTGTCAGATGCTTTAGATGACCAATCTGCTTTTTTGGACTTTACAGAAGAGGAATATTTACAATTAGAAATCGAATTACTAGATAGATTACAGCATATGACTTTTCCAGAATGTTCTGAAGAATATAGTGGTATTTTATTTAAACCAAAAAGTGAAAATGATGTAGGTACTTCCTTTTCTAAACTTCTTGGCTCTTCTATAAAATATTATCAAAGTCATTTAAAAGCAAATAGCTTTAATCAAAACCTAAGCTACAAAGAACATATACAATACCAAAAAGAATTGTCATCTTTACTACAGGAATTTAAACATCGTATGAATGATAAACTAGAATTTGCAGCATTAGATATTATCGTTCCTAGCATTTTAGAAGATAAAAACTTTTTAAGTGAAAATATTTTAAAAGACCAATTAGATGTAAATGTTCTTTCTTGTGAGCCAAAAGCAAAAGGTCGAAAAGGTTTTAGGGCAATCTTTGCAATTATACAACTACCAGATGGTAGAAAAATGGAACTTCAATTTATGTCTAAACAAAGATATAAAGATAGTAAAAGTGGTGATTATGCTCATAGCAAAATGAATAATAAGGAAGTTGATATTTCTCCTTTTTTTGAATTGAAGGATGAATTAAAAGGTACAAAGAATTATGAGACCATGTTAGAAAATGCTATTCATACACTAAATACTACTATGTTATCAGAAAAAAGGCATTTGCTTTCTACTCCTACTCGGGCTTTTAGCAGAAAAACAGCAACTGCATAGAAAAGCTATTGAATTTGCTTTAAAAAATATTCAAATAAAAGAACATTTCCAATATGAATATACTTGGAGAGAAGAGCAAAAAGATGGAAGTTATGTGGCAATAACAGATGTTAAAGTTAATACTATTGAACAAATTCTTCCTATGTTTGCTGAATATCATTCTCCAAAATTAATAGCTGTTTCTTCTACACATTCTCGTTTTAATAAAAATATTGCTTTTGTTAATAAAAAAACCTTTATAGATAATTTTAGAGAAGTGCTTTTAAAAACTGACGAAACCACTTGCCTTGCTGATATGTTATTAACTAAACTTGAGGAAATTTTAGAAAAGGATACTTCAATTACACTTAATGAAAGTAGCTTAAGAAAAATTTTAGAGGACAATAAAATTCCAAAAGAAAAAATTGATTTTATAGTACTAAGTGCTATTAATCAGTCTCAAGAAATTGAATTGCCTTATACAAATGACATTACTCGTATTAGAGAGCGTCAAGAAAGAAGACATGATGAAGAACACATAAAATAAAAGTTCTATAACAAAACGGAAAGCCTTAAGGTTAGTTTAGCTTTCCGTTAATTTATTTGTATGTTGTGGCAATTAAAGAAACTTCAACATTAATTAATTTTTTGGCTAATTGCCAAGCCATCTCCAACTTCTAAAACTTGAGTTTTTAAATTTGGATTTTCATTTACTTCTTTTAAATATTCTCTCAAATTCCTAACTGCTGTACGTTGTTTATGTTTGTTATAATCACTTAAAACATAACCTTTATATAAAATATTATCTGCAAAAATAATTCCATTTTGTTTTAGCATACGTAAAGCTTCTTTCAAAAAAAATGGATACTTTCCCTTAGCAGCATCAATAAAAACTACATCATATTCATCTTGCAATGTTGGTAAAATTTCAACTGCATCACCTTGATAAATATGAATTTTATCCTCTACTCCAACTTTTTTTATGTTCTGCTTTGCTTGTTCTACTCTATCTAATTCTCTTTCTATTGTATCAACTTTTCCGATTATCAGCCAAAAATCTTGTAAAACACATTGCAGAATAACCTACAGCTGTACCTATCTCCAATATTTTTTCAGGCTTTTTTGTATTTAGATATTTTTCCATTACATTTAATGTGTCATCCATAATAATTGGTATATGTTCTTCAAGTGCCTTTTGTTTTACCTTTTCTAACTCTTCTAAATTCATTAAATACTTCTCCATTTTATTTTCATTTAAAATTTCATTTTTTAATATGCAAAAAATATAAAAATTAGAAAAAAAGCGAATGGAAAGTAAATTTAAGCTTGTTTATTTCTGTTTGCTCTTTCTCTTTCTTTGCTATCTAATATTTTCTTTCTTAAACGAATAGATTGTGGTGTTATTTCTACCAATTCATCATCTTGTATAAACTCTATTGCCTTTTCTAAAGACATTTGAATTGGTGGAACCAAACGTAAAGCTTCATCTGAACCAGAAGCTCTTGTATTTGTCAAATGTTTTTCTTTACAAACATTAATTGCCAAATCTTCACCTCTTGAATTAAGCCCAACTATCATCCCTTCATAAACTTCTATACCCGGTCCAATAAACAAATCCCCTTTGTCTTGCGCGTTATATAGACCATAAGTTACTGATTTTCCATTTTCAAAAGCAACTATTGTTCCTCTTACCCTTGCTTGGATATCTCCTTTAAATGGCTCATATGAATCAAATATATGGTTCATTGTTCCTTCTCCTTTAGTGTCTGTTAGGAACTCTGTTCTGTAACCAATTAAACCTCTTGCAGGTATTTTAAATTCAATTTTTGTATGTCCAATTTCTGCTGGTTCCATATTTACCATTTCTGCTTTTCTTCTACCCAATTTTTCAATTACATTTCCTACACAATCATCTGGAACATTTACAACTAATTGCTCAATTGGCTCACATTTTACACCATCTATTTCTTTATATATAACTTTTGGACGAGATACTAATAGTTCAAATCCTTCTCTTCTCATTGTCTCTATTAAAACTGATAGATGTAATTCTCCTCTTCCAGATACTTCAAAAGAGTCTGGTGATTCTGTTTCTTTAACTCTTAAAGATACATTTCTTTCTAGTTCTTTAAATAATCTATCTCTTATATGTCTTGATGTAATAAATTGACCCTCTTTTCCTGCAAATGGTCCATTATTAACACTAAAAGTCATAGAAACTGTTGGTTCGTCAATATCTACAAATGGAATTTTTTCTGGATGTTCAAAATCACATACAGTATCTCCAATGTTTATATCAGCAAGTCCTGCAAGTTCTATAATATCTCCTGCTTTCCCTTCTTCAACTTCTACTTTATTTAGCCCAACATGTGTATAAACTTTTGCAATTCTTCCTTGTGTGACTTTTTCTTCTTTTCCACAAATAGAAACAGGCATTCCTGTTTTAATAATTCCTCTTTCTATTCTTCCTACTGCAATTCTTCCTACATAATCATCATAATCAATGTTAGAAACTAGCATTTGAGCAGGTCCATCCTCATCACAATCAGGTGCTTTAATTGTATTTATGATAGTTTCAAAAAGACAAGTTAAATCAGTAGTTTCTTTGCTTAAATCCATTTTTGCAATTCCATTTTTAGCAGATGCATATACTACTGGAAAATCTAATTGTTCATCACTTGCATCTAATTCAATAAATAGCTCAATAACTTGGTCTACAACCTTTTCAGGTGTTGCACCTGGTCTGTCAATTTTATTTATAACAACAATTGGCTTTAACCCTAATGCCAAAGACTTTTTCAAAACTTCTCTTGTTTGAGGCATAGCCCCCTCAAAAGCATCAACTAAAAGAAGTACTCCATCAACAGTTTTTAGTACCCTTTCAACCTCTCCTCCAAAATCAGCATGACCTGGTGTATCAACAATGTTTATTTTAATATCATCATGCATAACAGATGTATTTTTAGAAAGTATTGTAATTCCTCTTTCTTTCTCTTGGTCATTAGAATCCATTATTCTTTCTGCTACTTGTTCATTTTCTCTAAATACATGACTTTGCCTTAGTAAAGCATCAACTAAAGTTGTTTTTCCATGGTCTACGTGTGCAATAATTGCAATGTTTCTTATTTTTTGATTGTTCATTTTAATTACCCCTTTTTTTATTAACCTAAAAATTATACACCTATAAATCAAAATTGTCAAATCGCATTTGGGCATAATTGGGACAGGTTTGTTTAAATACAATATAACTATAATCTTCTTGTAATAAAGTCTATATCGTCTAATTTTCTTTTTACTAATTCTTTTAAGGTAAATTGTTCCTTTTTTCTCCATTTATGCACAAAAATATAGTGTGCAATTTATTTAAAATTTACACACTATATAATACACTATCTCAATTGTACTACTTTTAAAACTACTTTTAAAACTACTTTTGCACAAAATTAAAATTTTGGTTTTAACAGCATTCAGTTCTACAAATAAAGTAACGGACGAAAACTACCGTTGCCGTGAGCACTAGCTGCATCATTGAAGACGCGAAAAGCTGTGCCACCACTGCTATTAACGTAGAGGCCACCTCGAAGAGCACAAGGATAGCCCGGAAGACTAGAAGTTTCTGTTATCCATTCTACATCATTACTTGCCATATCCCATATATTACAAATTTTATCCTGATTTTCTGTTAAATTATTTGTTCCTTTATTTGCAAAACTCGTATTTAAACTATCTTGTCTTGAATATGGCTTTGTTTTATTTGTTCTATTATCAAATGTTTGCAAAAATACTATTGCTGTATCCCATGCATAACTATTTATTAAAT
>CATLUC010000025.1:5844-17275 GCA_950059165.1 uncultured Clostridium sp. | reverse complement strand
GGTTTATGAAAAAAAGATTATATAAAATAGAACAAGGTAAAAAATTAGATGGAGTATGTGGAGGAATAGCAGAATATTTTGATATTGACCCTACACTTGTAAGACTTGCTTGGATTTTATTTACTGCCTG
Source organism: uncultured Clostridium sp. (assembly GCA_950059165.1). Classification (GTDB taxonomy): domain Bacteria; phylum Bacillota; class Clostridia; order TANB77; family CAG-508; genus CAG-269. Next base: position 17,145 of record CATLUC010000025.1, on the reverse strand, counting down.
TGCAGGTAGTGGAATAATAGCATATATAATAGCTGCAATAGTTATGCCAAGAAAATCAGACGTATTATAAATATATAAAACAAAACTAAATTAGAAAGAGAGAAAAAAGATGGAAAAAGGTATAATAATTTATAAATCAAAGTATGGTGCAACAAAAAAATATGTGGATTGGTTAATTGAAGAAACTAAATTTGATTTCATAGAAACACCAAACGCAAAAGTAAAAGATATTGAAAAATACAATACAATAATTTTATGTGGTGGAATTTATGCTTCTGGTATATCAGGTCTATCATTTTTTAGAAAAAACTATGCTGTACTAAAAAATAAAAAATTAGCAATATTCTGCGTTGGTGCATCTCCATTTGAAAAACAAGCAGTTAATGAAGTGAAAGAACATAATCTAAGAGAAGATTTGAAGAATATTCCTGTGTTCTATGGTAGAGGTGCTTGGGATGAAGAAAATATGACATTTAAAGATAGAACTCTATGCAAAATGCTACAGAAGGCAATAGCGAAAAAAGATCCTAACACTTATGAGCCTTGGATGAAAGCTCTAATGAGTGCGATAGGCGAAAAATGTGATTGGACTGATAAAGAATATCTAAAACCATTATTAGAGTATATTAACTTGAGTAAATAGTAAAATAAGGAGAAAATTATGAGAATTTTAACAATAATAGGAACGCCACATTATGGAAATACAAGAGCAATAACAGATTTATTTTTAAATGAATTTAAAGATGAAAAAAATGAGTTTGATGAGATAGTTCTTCCAAATGATTTTCATGAAATTTGTTATGGATGTGCAAAATTCTTTTTCAAGGTATTTGGAATGACACAAAAAAATGGTTGGAATAAAACTGATTTTAATTATTGGAAAAATAAAGGATGGCTTGAAGGGAAAAAGCCATATTAAAATAGCATTGATAATAAAAAGAATTATTAAAATAGAAAAATATATTATGCAAAATGTAAAGTTTCAGTTGCATTTTGCATTTTTTCATAAAGTGCAACTGGAAGTTGATAGAATTTTAATAAAAACTATACTACAATTAAAGATGAAGGAGGAGTAGTCTAATGAAATTTGGAGAAAATTTATATAATTTAAGAAAAGCAGCTAAAATGAGCCAAGAAAAATTAGCAGAAAAAATGGAGGTGACTAGACAAAGTGTATCAAAATGGGAGAATGGAGAAAGCTACCCAGAAATGGAAAAGATAATGAAATTATGTGATGTTTTTCATTGCAAAATAAACGATTTGGTACATGAAAATATGGCAGATATAGATTCATTAGATGAAGATATAAAAATGAGTGTAGTTAAATTTAAAGAAGAAAAGCAGAAAAAGATTAAAGGAATCAGTAAAGCAATTTATATTCTTGCAAGAATAGGGAAAATCCTTATAACAATAGCATTTCCAATAATGATATTTTTACTAATAGTTACACCTATATTCATAAGTAATATAGAATTAAAGGATAATACGATTGTATTTAAAGGAGCAAGGATAGATGACAAAATAACGATAACAGAAGAAAAATCAAATGATGGCGTAAATTTACAACTAAAGGCAAATGGTATTTTAATTGCTGATGAAAGAAACCAAGATACAATTTTACAAATGAAAAATGTGTTAGAAAACAATTCTAAAGGACAAATAATAGCTTTCCTAGAATTAGGATATGTGTGTTTAATAATTTGTTTAATATTATATAGAATGACATTAAGTAGACTAGAAAAATTATTTATAAACATAAACGAGGGAGATACTCCATTTACATTAGAAAATGTTAAATATATTAAAGAAATGGCAAAACTTATGATTATAGCACTTATACTACCAAGTGGTGGAGGGGTTATATTTGAAAAAATACTAGGTGCTGATTTAGGTGTAGATTTTGAATTATTTGATGTAATACAAATATTATTCTTATTTGGTATATCATATATATTTGAATATGGATATGAACTACAACAAGATACCAAAGCTAAAATGTATGGGGAGGTATCTGACAATGAATAAAAATGGAGTTATAAAAGAATTATCTAAACAAACAGGATATGATGAAGAAAAATGTATATTAATAAATAATGTGATAGAAAATTATTTCATATTTGGAAGAAAAAATAAAGACAAAATAATTAAAGATTTACAAACAAAAGCTAGTTTAAATGAAGATGATAGTGAGAATGTATATGATATTTCAAAGAAAATAATTACTGAAGAAATAAAAAACAAGCTAAAACACCCATTTAAAAATCAAAATTAGTTTTAAAATAGGAATTTGAAATATAATTTCTATTTTTCACAGACAAATATTAGCAAGAAATATCGGGTATAACAAAATTTTTTAAGTTAAAATTTATTTAAGAACATAAAAAGGAGTGAAATTTATGAATTGGAGTGAATCAATTAGTAGAGCTATTGAATACATAGAAAATAATTTGACAAACGATATAACTATCCAAGATATTGCAAATTACTCATATATATCATCATTCTATTTTCAAAAAGCATTTTCTATCATTTGTGGATATAGTGTAAGTGAATATATAAGGAATAGAAAATTATCACTTGCAGCTATTGAATTATTAAATACAAATAACAAAATAATTGATATAGCTTTAAAATATGGATATGATTCTCCAGATAGTTTTACAAAAGCATTTACAAGATTTCATGGTTTGACTCCAACAGTGGTTCGTAAAGGTGGAAAAATAAAAGAATTTGCACCTTTAAAAATTAATTTAATATTGAAAGGTGGTTATACTATGGAATATAAAATTGAAGAAAGGGAAAGCTTTAAAATTGTAGGCTTAAAAGATAGTTTTAAATATGAAACTGCATATCAAGATATACCAAAAATATGGAGAAAGTTTTTTATGAAAAGTGCATTTAATAAAATAAATGCAAAGTATGCTGTTAATATTGATACTAATATGGGATGTGATGTATTTGATTATATGATTGGAGATGACTATAATTCAGAAGTAAAAATACCTAAAGATGTTGAAGTTATAGAAATTCCAAAATTTACTTGGGCAGTTTTTTCTTGTATAGGTCCTGCAAGTGTGAAAATACAAGAAATAAATGAGAGAATATTTAAAGAATGGTTACCTAATTCAAATGATTACGAAATAGCAGCAGGATATAATATTGAAATGTATTCAAATCCAAAAGACTATAAAAAAGGAATTGATGATGAAAAATACTATAGTGAAGTTTGGATTCCAATTAAGAAAAAATAATATGAAATTTTAGGAAGATATTAAGAGACTGGTATCTTCTTTTTTTGAAATATGACAGACAAATGTCATATTTATATGCTATAATATTGGCAGGAGGAAAATATGCAAGTAAATAATAGATTATTTGAAATAGTATATATATTAATGCAAAAGAGAAAAACTACAGCTAAAGAATTAGCTGATAGGTTTGAGGTATCTACGAGAACAATATATAGAGATATTGAAACATTAAGCACAGCAAATATACCAATTTATGCAAGTAAAGGAAAAGATGGAGGAATAGGACTTTTAGATGAATATGTACTAAATAAAACTATTCTTTCTGAAGAAGAACAAAATCAAATTTTGTTTGCCTTACAAGGAATGAAAAAAATAAAAGGACAAGATGAAAAAGATATTTTAGAGAGATTGAGTATATTATTTAATAAAAAAATAAATGATTGGATCAAGATTGATTTCTCTAATTGGAGTAATATACAAGAAGAACGATTTGACATTATTAAATCTGCTATTTTAAATAAGCAGTTAATACAATTTACTTATTATAATACTAATGGGGAAGAAAGTAAAAGAATTGTAGAACCTCTGCAAATATGGTTTAAAGATAAAGCATGGTATTTAGTAAGCTATTGTAAATTAAAACAAGATTACAGAATATTCAAAATTGCTAGAATAAAAAAAATAAAGATATTGCAAGAACATTTTGAAAGAGAATTACCGAAAGAAGAAAAGGATGAAAAACATAACTTCAAAATGATAGAACTTGAGCTAGAAATAAATAAAGCTATGACTTATAGAGTATATGATGAATTTGAAAGTAAAGAAATAACGAAAAAAGAAGATGGAAACTTTATTATAAAAGTGAAATATCCAGAAAATGAATGGGTATATGGATATATTTTATCTTTTGGAGAATATGCAAAAGTTCTAAATCCTGATTATGCAAGAAACATAATAAAAGATAAACTACAAAGAACTTTAAAAAAATATTTATAATATGACACACAGTTGTCAAGTTATATGATATATACTCCTAATTAGGAGGTAGATATATTATGAAATATGAAATTGTAGAATTAGAAGAAAAAGTTGTTACAGGGATTAGAATTAAAACAACTAATCAAGATGGAAAGGCTATGCAAGATATAGGATTAACTTGGCAAAAACTATTTACAGATGGAATTTATGAGAAGATTTCAAATAAAGTAAATGGTAAAACAATAGGATTATATACAGAATATGAGGGCGATTATACAAAACCTTATACATTTATTGCAGGAGCAGAAGTGAGTAAAGAAGTACAAGTAGGTGAAGAAATAAAAAGTATTATTATTCCTAAAGGAAAATATGCTAAATTTATAATAATAGGAGATGTACAAAATTCAGTAGGACAGGCTTGGCAAGAAATATGGAATATGAATTTAAAAAGAAAATATACTTGTGATTTTGAAGAATATCAAAACAACTCTGAAGACATGCAAAAACAAGAAATTCATATTTATATTGCATTAGATTAGTAGATATGATAAAATACTAATATTATAGAGAAGTTCTTTGAATTTCCTATAACATAAAATATTCCACATGAAAATTTCTAAGAAATAAAGGAGGAATAGTAGTTTTACTATAAAAAATATATGAAGATAGCAAATGAATGGAAAGAATATAAAATTTTAGATATGGCAGATGGTCAAAAGCTTGAAAAATGGGGAGAAGTAACTTTGGCAAGACCAGACCCACAAATTATTTGGAAAGATAGAAGTTTTCCAAATAAGTGGAAAGAAATAAATGCTACATATCACAGAAGCAAGACAGGTGGGGGCTCATGGGAATTTAAAAAGAAAATGCCAAAGGTTTGGCAGGTACATTATAAAAACTTAAGCTTTAATATTAAACCTATGGGATTTAAACATACTGGGCTTTTCCCAGAACAAGCTGTTAATTGGGACTGGATGATTAACAAAATAAAATCTAGTAAAAGAGAGATAAAAGTATTAAATTTATTTGCATATACAGGTGGAGCAACTGTAGCTTGTTTGTCAGCAGGAGCATCAGTATGCCATGTGGACAGTTCTAAAGGTATGACAACGTGGGCAAAGGAAAATGTAGTGTCTTCTAATTTAGAAAACAAGCCTGTTCGCTTTATTATAGATGATGTTGTGAAATTCGTAAATAGAGAAATTAGAAGAGGTAATAAATATGATGCAATCATAATGGACCCACCATCGTATGGAAGAGGGGCAAAAGGAGAGGTATGGCAATTTGAAGAAAATATATATGATTTAGTACAACTATGTTTGCAAGTAGTATCTAATAATCCTCTATTCTTTCTAATTAATTCTTATACAACAGGAATATCTAGCACTGTATTACAAAATATTTTAAGTGTAACAATGGATAAAAAATATAAGGGTAAATTAGAATGTGGAGAGATTGGGCTTCCAATGGAAAATTCAAAATTAGTGTTACCTTGTGGAATTTATGCTAGGTGGGAAAAGTAAATGCAAGAGTTAAAAATATTATTTGAAGATAACCATATTATTGTAGTAGAAAAAAGGCCGAATATTCCATCACAAGCAGACAAGACAGAAGATGAAGATATGCTTACAATTGTAAAACAATATATTAAGAAACAATATAATAAACCAGGTAATGTATATTTAGGGCTGGTTCATAGGTTAGATAGACCAGTTGGAGGAATTATGGTTTTTGCTAAAACTTCAAAAGCAGCAGCTAGATTAAGTGACCAAGTAAGAAGAAAAGTTTTTAAAAAGAAGTATTTAGCAGTAGTTGATGGGAAATTTAAACAACAAGAAGGGACATTGGAAGATTATTTATATAAAGATGAAAGACTTAATATGAGCCGTGTTGTAAGTAAAGAAAAGAAAAATGCAAAGTTGGCAAAGCTTGATTATAAAGTGTTAAAATATAATGAAGTAAAAAATTTGAGTTTGGTAGAAATTAATTTACATACAGGAAGACACCATCAAATTAGGGTGCAATTATCGCATTTGGGGCATAGTATTTTTGGAGACCAAAAATATGGAAATAGAGGACAGGGTAAACAAATTGCTTTATGGGCTTATGAACTTACAATTGAACACCCTATTACAAAAGAAGAAATGACATTTAAAGATTTACCTGAAGCGATTGGGACATGGTGTATTTTGAAGTAGATGTATAAGAGGATTTTGATTGGTAATTAACAATTTGTATTAAAGCCACATATAATATAAAAAGCGAATATATAAGGGGGATTACCTGTGGCAAAAATACTTGTTTTTAATAATGATACTGACAGAATGGAAACCTATTATAGAGGAGAATCAGAACCAATGCCATATAATACAAATTCTACTTTAAAAGTAAGAGAATTCAGAGGCTCTAGTAGAAGTAATATTTTATGGACAACAAAAAGATGTATGCAAAGTTGGAATAGCCAAAGATATATTTATGGTGGTCCAATACCAGTGGGTTTTGCATTTAAGAGACCTTATGAAGGTGGTCATGGAAATCAAAGTCAACATTATGCAGGAGTAGCTTTTGATGTAGGGCAAACTTTAACTAATGCACAAAGAAATACGTTATGGCGAACAGCAAATAATTCAGGAGTATGGGCTTATGTTGAACCAATTAATTTAACACCCACATGGGTGCATTTTGATAAACGTTTTCGGAAAACCAGCTTGTTCAACGGGGGGATTTCCAATGCTTAGGAGAGGAAGCCTAAGCAATTATGTACTAATTGCCCAAGATGACTTAAACACACTTGGTTTTCGTACAAATGGATTAGATGGGATTTTTGGCTCTGGAACGCAAAATGCTGTAATTGCATACCAAAGGTCAAGAGGATTAGTAGCTGATGGAATTGTTGGTTGTAATACATGGAGGTCTTTACAAGAAAATGTAGTTGGAACAGGTCCAACTAGTACAACAATAAATTAAAAAACTAAAGTTGAAGTCAAAAAACAATTATAATTTTGGAATTAGATAGTTGCAAACTGCAAAGGAATAAAAAAATCCAAATTGTTAGATAAAAAAGTTTAACAATTTGGATTTTTCTATAACATCAATTAAAACAATAGAAAAAAAGGTTAAAATTGTGCTAATATTAAGAATCTATGATTTGCTTTTCTTATTTAGCTGTGGTTTTAATTTCATCTTTTGCTTGTTTTTTTAATAAATCATTGGCAACTATAAATATTATTTCTTTATAGTCAGAATTTAATTTTAGATAAATTTCTAAAAATTTGTCATCAGTAAAATCATCTAAAATTGGAGTTTTATTATTAATTAAGTCACTAAATAAAAAGTCTGAATTGATATTAAGTGCTTTGCAAACATTGATAATTGTAGTAGCACTACCAAATGCAATTCCTCTTTCTAACTGACTGATATACCTAGGTGATAAAGATAATTTTTCAGCTAATTGTTCTTGTGTAAAAGATGCTTTTGCTCTTGCTAATTTAATTCTTTTTCCTATGTTTCTTCTTAAAATTTGTTCTTGACTATCCATAAGATTTCCTCCCGATAATTTATATAAAAAGTATAGCAAGTAGAAAATTAAAAAAGAACGAACTGTTAATAAGAAAAAGAGACTTGTGAAATACTAAAAGTTCTAGTTAATGCCTTGTTAAAAGTGCTTTTTTGGGAGAGATTTTGATAAGTTGTTTCGATTCACAGTCTTAAAATAAGACATCAAACAATTGGAATTTTAAATATCGGTTATGAATTATGACTTTAAATGTTACTAGTAAGTCTTATTATTTGTTTTCTTACTAAAAAATATAAAAGTGTGCTGACTAGTAACTTGAAATTAATAAAAAATTAAAAAATTTTCAAAAAAGGCTTGCAAAATAATAAAAGTTGTATTAAAATTTAAGTGAAGTGGAGAAAAGTGGAACAAAGTGGTGTGAAAGTGGGGAAGAGGTGAAAACTATTGCTAATAGGTGAATACGAGCATTCCATAGATGCAAAAGGCAGATTAATTATGCCTTCAAAATTAAGAGTGGATATGGGAGAGAAATTCATCGTAACAAAGGGATTAGATGGATGTCTATTTGCGTTTTCACAAAACGAATGGTTAAACTTTGAAACAAAATTAAAAACATTACCACTTTCAGATAAAAATGCTAGAAACTTTGTTAGATTTTTTCTATCAGGAGCAACAGAATGTGAAATAGATAAACAAGGAAGGTTTTTAATTCCAAATAACTTAAGAATAGCTGCAAATTTAGAAAAGGAAGCCGTTATAATAGGTGTAGGAACAAGACTTGAAATTTGGGATAAACAAACATGGAAAAATTGTGACCAAAATATTTCAGCAGATGAAATTGCTGAAAATATGACAATGCTTGGTATATAACTTGAAAAAGTTTATATAAAATACAAAAGCCAAAAATACAAAAGACAAAATTTTTAAAATATCTTACAAAAGATAAAAATACAAAAGACAAATTCTTTGAAAATATCACAAAAGCCAAAAATACAAAAGATAACTTTTTAATGAATATAACTAAAGATAAAAACTAGAAAATAAAGCTAGAAAAATTAAAAAGTTTAAACAAAAGAAATTAAAAAGACTAACAAAAGAGGTGTTTAAACAAAAGAAATTAAAAAGATTAACAAAAGATACTTAAACAAAGGAAATCAAAAGACAACAAAAGAAATAAAAAAAGCTAAAGAAAGAAAAAATTACTAAAGATAAAGTTTTAAAATACAAATGTGAATTGCCAATAAACAAAAGAAATAAAATAAAACTTAGGCTGGTAATTTAAAAGTAGATTACCAGCTTTTAAAAAACAATAGAGGTAATTAAATGGAATTTAAACATAAATCAGTTATGTTACAAGAAAGCATAGAACGGTCTTAATATAAAACCAAATGGAATTTATATTGATGGAACGCTTGGAGGAGCTCGGACACAGTAAAGAAATTATAAAAAAGTTATCTCCAGAAGGTATGTTAATTGGAATTGACAGAGACCAAGAAGCTCTAAAAGCAGCAAAAGAAACATTAAAGGACTTTTCAAACGCAAAATATATTCATGATAACCATGATAATATAAAAACAATATTAGAACAATTAAATATAGAAAAAGTAGATGGCATTTTGCTAGATTTAGGAGTTTCTTCATATCAACTAGATGAAAGAAATAGAGGATTTAGTTATCTAGGTGAAAACAGTTTAGATATGAGAATGGATAAAACACAAGAACTAACAGCAAAAATAGTAATAAATACTTATAAAGAAGAAGAACTTGCAAATATAATATACGAATATGGAGAGGAAAGATTTTCAAGACAAATTGCTAGAAATATTTGCAAAGAAAGAGAAAAAAAAGAAATTGATACAACAAAACAATTAGTAGAAATTATAGAAAATTCTATTCCAAAATCAAAACAAAAAGATGGACATCCAGCCAAAAGAACATTTCAGGCAATTAGAATTGAAGTAAATAATGAAATAAAGCCATTATATACAACAATAACAAATGGTATAGAAGCTCTAAAATCAAAAGGAAGATTATGTGTTATAACTTTTCATTCATTAGAAGATAGAGCAGTAAAAAAAGCTTTTATAGATGCTAAAGGAAAATGCATATGTCCAAGTGATTTACCATATTGTGTATGTGGAGCAAAATCTCTTGGAGAAATAATAACAAAAAAACCAATACTTCCATCAATAGAAGAATTAGAAGAAAATTCGAGAAGCAAAAGTGCAAAACTTAGGATTTTTGAAAGACAGTAAATTTTAATAAAAACAAGAGAAAGTGAGGTGAGTAACTTATGATAAGTAGTAGATATGAATATGAAACAAGTCCTAGAAAAGTCGAACCAGATATTAGAAGGAAAAAACAAGTAAATCCAAATAGACAGCCAAGAAAGAAAAAGTTAAGAGTAGTAGAAGATTTACCAAGACAAGAGGTGAAAATATCAAAAGCACAAAAAAAGAAGCAAATAAAATTAACATTTGTAGTTGTTGGTATATTTATATTATTATTAACTGTAAGTTATAGAAACTCACAAATAAATGAACAATTTACTAAAGTGCAGAGTTTAAAAAAAGATTTGGCTTCTATAAAAAAAGAAAATGAACAATTAGAAGTTAGTATTGAAAATAGTTTAAATATAAATACAGTTGAAAAGTTAGCAAAAGAAAAATTGGGTATGCAAAAATTAACAAATAAACAAACAGTATATGTTGCGTTACCAAAAAAAGATTATGTGGAAACTTCTACGGAGGAAGTAATTGTAGAAGAAGAAAGAAATTGGTTGGAGCAGTTAATTGAAAAAATATTTAATAAATAAAAATCTTTCTAATAAAATAAATTAGAGAGTTTTTTATTGTATAGGAAACAAAGATTTTTCTATACAATAAAAATACATATTTTCTACGGAGACAGAAGATTGGAGAAATGTATTAAAGAATATTGCAAAAAAGTTTCAAAAAAGATAACAAATTGTAAAATTAGAGATAAAACCTTAAGCAACTGTAAGGTTTGAAGTAGAAAAAATCAAAAAATAAAAAATATAATATTGAAAGGGAAAGAAAAAATTGTTATAATTTTAGTATGTATACTTTTGCAGTAAAAAATAATCCAATAAGAAAGGAATGAAAACAATGAAAAAACAAATTAGCATTATGATATCAGTTATTATTGTAATTTTAATTGGAACTGTATATGGAGTAGTTACAGCCTTTTCGCAGAAGGGAGAGTTAAATGGTGATGGAGCTATAAATTATGCAGATGTCAATTTGCTTGAATTACATTTAGCTCATATAAAGCAATTAGGAGAAAATAAGACTGAAGAAGAAGCAAAAAAAATACTAGAAAATGCAGATATGAATAATGATGGAGAAATTACAGTAACAGATTTAAGTATTCTTATCCAAAAAATAGAAAATAAACTAAATTATGAAGTATCAATAAGAGACTTAAAAGTTAATAATTATTATCCAGAAAAAGAAGAAGAAATAATATTAAGTTTTGATGCTGATGTAAATTATGGAGAAGATATTAAAACCATTACAATTAATGGTCAAGAAT
>CATLUC010000025.1:0-5753 GCA_950059165.1 uncultured Clostridium sp. | reverse complement strand
GGAAAAGATATAAAAATAGAAGAGGTTGTTAAAGTAGATGTATTAAAACAACAACCAAAAATTGAAAATTGGAAAGCAGAACCAGATGTTGAAAAAAGAGAGTTAAATATATCTTTTGATGTTGCAGACCCAGACAAAGCATTTTTATCAGGAACATATAGAATTGAAGAAAAACAAGAAGAAAATGAAAATGCACAAGAAGCTCCAAACTATATAAAAACTGGAGAAGTAACAGCTGGAAATAATCAAATAAATGTGCAAGTAGAAGAAGGAAAAATGTATCAAATTATATTATGTATGGAACACAATTTAGATACTGATACATTAGAAATAGAGAAAGACAACAGAGGAAATACTTTAACACAAAAAGACTTGAGTTTTGTTGTAAACTATGACTTTGAAGTATCAAACCTTGAAACTTTCTATTACCAAGAACAAGAAGAACAAAAAAGAGAAGAATTTAGAATTGATGAACATATAACTTTAAAATTTGATAGTAGTAATTCAACTACTTATATACCAGAAGAAGCTATTGTTAATGGTAAAAAATATCAAGTTAGTGTAGAAAATGGTAAATATAAAATAATATTAGATGGACTAACTAACACAGGAAGTCAAAAAATCAAATTAGAAAAAGTTATTTTAAGTAATGGAAAAAGCTTTGATGTAAATCAAGAAGTAACAGTAAAAATAATAAAAAATACACCAATTGTCGCAAGATTTAGAGCAAATGAAATTCCAGAAGGAGAACAACTTAGTATTTTTCTTTATGTAAAAGATGAAAATAAAGCAATTACAGACCTTGTTATAAAATTATACGATAACCAAAATAATGAGATAACAAGCAAAAATTTAACAGATAGGTTAGTAGATGAAAATTTAACAGATAAAGAAAATGAAGAAGAAATTAAAAATACCTATTATATAAATACTTTTTTAGATACAAGCAAAATGAATATGCCAGACAGTTACAAAATAAAAATATTTGCTAATTATCAGTTATTAGAAAATGATAGTCAATATATTCATATGGGTGAAAAATTATTAGATGAAGAACTAGAAGCAACACCAATAGTTAAAGTTAAAAAAGTAGATGTTTCTAAAAAGTACCCTGAAAAAAATGAAAATGTAACTTTAACTTATGAGATTGAAACAAATAAGAAAGACTTAGAAATTACACATATAGTAGTAAATAACCTAAAATGTGTAGCAACTAAACATATTGATAATGATGAGAACGAAACATATTCTGTTACATTAAATGTAGGTCAAACTCCAGGAGTATTGAACCTAGAAAGTATTGATTTCTATTTTGAAGGAAAATTAACAGCAAGAGCACCAAGTAGTGTTAAAGTAGATGTTTTAAAAGATAAACCAACAAGTGAAGCTTTCATGCAAGTAGATGATATAAATAATCGTAAAGTTACTTTAACTGCAAATATCGTAGATCCTGACAAAGCATTTATTAGAGGAAAAGCAGATTTAGTAAGAAAAAGTGATGGTAAAAGTATTGCTACTAAAGAATTTGATGCTGAGCATATTACATTTGACATAGAAAACATAGAGTTAAATACAGAATATACACTTGTTGCTAAAATGACATATGATAGAGATAGTAATGAGTTACCAGAAGAAACAAATCAAAATTATGCAGAAGATGAAGAATTTAGAAGAAGACCAATACAATTAATTGCTGATTATCAATTAAGTATAAGTAATTTAAAAACTTATAGAGGAGAAACAGAAAGTAAATACTTAGAAAGAGGAGAAGATGTAACTATAAGTTTTGATAGTACTAATACAACAGTATTTTATCCTGTAAAAGCTGTTATCAATGGAAAAACTTATGACCTAGAAAAACATGAAACAACTTACAAAACAAAAATACCAGTAGTTTCTAGTTTTGGACCAAAAACTATTACAATAGAAAAATTAATTTTAGATAATACAAAAGAAATTGAATTAACTGAAAATAATGTAACAAAAGTAGGAATTTTAAAATTAAGACCAACAATTACAGGATTTGGATTTACAGAAGATGAACAAAATAAATCAGTAAAAGTAAATTTTGTAGTAAATGACACTGAAAATACAATAACAGGAGGAACAATTAAAATTTTAGATGAAAATGGAGATATTGTAAAACAAGAACCATTTAATCGTAATATGACAGAAATTAGTTTCACAAAAGGGGTTTGTGAAGAATACGAAATAGAAATATTAGTAGATTATGACTTAGATACAAACCAAATTACAACAGGGGATAATGAATATGTAGCACAAAAATTATTGGCAGAAAGAATCAATGTAAGTAGTGAACGTCTATTTGAAGTAAAAGATATTTTAGGAATAAGTTTATATAATGCAACAAGTACAACTGAAGTAACTAGTATAACAGAAGAACAATTAAAAGGACATTTAGATGATTATATTGTAAAGGTAAGAACAAAAGGAATGCCGATATTCTATACACAAATTGAAGATTATGAAATTACAGAAGAAGGAGACTTAAACTTTATCTTAGTTTATGATAATGTAATTCAATATCAAGAGGGAGTAAAACAAAACAAATTAAAAGTAACCTATAGCAAAATGCAAGATGGAGTAGCTCATAATAAGAGTATTGAATATCTTATTGCTGAAATAGAAAAAGACCCAGCAGGAACCTTTACTTTAACACAAAACTATGATGCTTCTTATTTGAATGTATCAAGAAATAGCATTATACCAAATACTTTTAGAGGAACTTTAAATGGAAATGGCTATAAAATTTACAATGTCAACAAACCATTATTTGAAACCTTAGAAGGAGCAACTATTAAAAATCTTACCTTAGAAAATGTGAATTTAGTAGGGGCAAATAGCAAAGGATCTATTTCGAATGTGGCAAAAAATACAACCATTAGCAATGTTCATATCAAGGGATTAGATATGACAACAGGAACTGATGAATCTGGTGGTATAGTTGGAGATTTACAATCTGGTTGTACCATAGAAGAATGTAGTGTAACAAAATTTCATATCAATTCAAACCATATAAGAGTAGCGGCCATTGCTGGAAAATTTGATGGAAGTACGATTAAAGATTGTTATGTAGAAGGTACCATAGAAGCAATTACTTCAACTATAAATGGTGTGGGAGGAATTGCTGGAGATGGCTGGGGAACAGCAGATGCTAGCATCAACAATTGTATTGTTAAAGTAGAATTTGTAAACATTACAAGAGCAAGTAATAATGGTGGAATTTTAGGACTTGGTAGAAACAACAAAATAACCTTAACCAATAATGTCAGTTTATGTACAGGAACAGGTGTAAACAGAGTATGTGGTAATGCTATGAATTCTGCTTCAACCAACAACTATGAATTAGAGGAATCTGAACTAATTTCCAATGCATCTGGAAATAAAGTTAAGAAAATAGCAAAAGCAAATATTAATAAGGAATTCTTTGTAGAAGAAGCAAAATTTGACGAAGAGATTTGGGATTGTATAGATGCTTCTTATGAGAACTTACCAGCATTGAAAAAAGACATCCATAAGGAAGATGATATTGTAGTAGAAGAACCAACAACGAATAAGTTATACATTCCAGAATATAGTAGAATTAAAAAGATAGCAGGATTTAATACCAATAAATTAACAACTTATCATAACTTGCATAAATTAATGCCATATTATGACGCAAAATTTTTAGTAATGGATGGTGCAACTATTCCAACGGAGGATGTATTAAGTACAAAAGCAATTAAGCATATTTTACCTTATGCCAATGGAAAATTGATAACCTATATTACTTCAAAAGATTATCAAAAAATCACAACGATTAAAGTAGTCTTTGAAGATTATAGCGTAAAAGAATATAACGTGAACTTTGAAAAATTCCAACAAAATATAGCAATTTATAAAATACCAGAACTAAACTTAAATTATGCTTATGACAATTATGCCATCAAAGAAGATGGAAGCATGATAACTACCATAGAAGAATACATGAAAGGTCTTGATTATACAACCGATTTAGACCCACTAACAACGGCAGGAGATAGTAGATTATACAAAGATCATTACAATCAAATTATAAAAGCCAATGCAAAACAAATTGCAATGCAATTATTACAAAATGACGAAAATAGTGTACTTACTATGGAAAATAAGGTATTAAATAGTAAAATACAACAAGATTTAATTGACAGTGGAAAACTAAAAGAAATTGTATATGGATATACCTATTATGACAGATGGTATGGATTTGAAATAAAAGGAACCAAAGTAGCAGACCTAATGCTATTTGAAGGTAAAATGTATTCTGACTCAATGACCTATTATAATGTTGTAAAAGAAACGTTTGTAGGAAAATTAGTGCCAGGCAATACAGATGCATTTTACAATACATGTCTAAAGAAATACACAGGAAGTTCAAGTATTGGTTATTTCTTAGATTATATAATAGCTAAGATTGGTGGATATGAAAATGTAGATGATTGGTTTACTGAATATTTTGGAGGAAGAAACATATTATCTGAGATTTCAGTAGACAATAGACCCGATATGTTATATCGTGGATGGTTTAAGCTTAAGAAGAATACTAGGATGATACTTCCCGTTATTACTATGCCAGAGAACTCTACTTATATGATAGCTGGACCATATCATTTACAATTTGGAGCTCAACAGTTATACCATAAAAATCCTGAGACTGATACTGGAAGAGCAGAAGTACTAAGGATTGTTAATACACATGTTAGTCTTGTTAAAAAACATGTTTCAACTTTAGCAGGAGCATTCGATGATGGTAAATGGAGTAGTTATTGTATTATGTCATATGACTGTACAAAAGCAATTACTGGATATAAAACTTCTTATCTTCCAGGTACAAATATTCCACTAGGAACTAAACCAGTTTATACACAAGGAAAAGTTGGCCAAGAACAACCATTCTTTAAGAACTTTAGTGAAGTTTTAAATCTATGGCAACCTGCTGGTAGCTCAGCTGGTGTTGCTAATAATGCAGGATTCTTATGGTTCCAAGCAAGACCAGGACTTACTAGTTTTGATACTTGGACTCATGAGATGGAGCATGCATTAGATGATAAAATAATGTTATATAAACGAGGAACGAGAGTTAGAGCGGAAACACTTACTGAAGGTAATGTTGAGCAACGTGTTAATTGGAGTGAAAACAATCTTGTTCAAGATGTTGGACCATATTACTTTAATACAACTTTCTACTTGAATAAAGAAGGTAATGCTACTCAAAATTTAACGCCAGAGCGAATTAATACAAAAGAAAAATTAGAAAATTATTATAAAGGACAACAAAATGCACTTGATTTACTTGATTATATTGAAGGAAAAGCATTTATAAAATTAACACCAGAACAACAAGCGCGTATTGCAACAAGAATGAATATATCTGCTGGTTGGTCATCTTGGGGAACAATTACAGCAGCACAAGCAGAGCAAATGAATTTAACATCATTAGAATCTTTATATGATAATAGAATAGTACTAAGACCAACTAATGCTTGGGGAGTAAGTGTAAGAGGTTTAAATGTTATTAATGGTATTGGTTCGAATGATTATGGATTTGAATCTGTTTGGGTAAACCGTTGGTTTATTGGACATTTAGATGGTGGATATGCAGATGCATTTTCTACTAAACGTAATTTCTTTGAAATGTTAGGTTATGCAGGAGTTGAGGGATATGTTACTTATGGTAGCAAGGCAAGTGCAAATGACTTAGACGCGATCAA
>CATLUC010000024.1:10977-17327 GCA_950059165.1 uncultured Clostridium sp. | reverse complement strand
ATATCTCCTAAATTTTATTCTTCAACTTTATAATCAGCATCATAAACATTACCATTTTCATCAGTTTTAGGTCCTTCTGCTGTCGCTCCGTTTGGGTCAGCTGCACCTTGTGCTGCATTTGGATTTGCGTTTTTATAAAGTTGTTCTGACATTTCGTAGAATACTTTTGTTAGTTTTTCTGTTGCTTCTTTTATTTTTTCTGTATTATTAGTTTCAAGAGCTTTTTTAGTAGATTCGATTTCAGCTTCAACTTTTGCTTTTTCTTCTCCACTTATTTTGTCTCCTAAGTCTGCTAATGTCTTTTCACTGTTATACACTAAGCTTTCAGCATTATTTTTAACTTCAATTTCTTCTTTTTTCTTTTTATCTTCTTCTGCATGAGCTTCAGCATCTTTTACAGCTTTGTCAATATCTTCATCTGTAAGGTTTGTAGATGCTGTAATTGATACATCTTGGCTATTTCCTGTTGCTGTATCTTTAGCTGATACATGGACAATTCCATTTGCGTCAATATCAAATGTTACTTCTATTTGTGGAACTCCTCTTGGTGCTGCTGGAATTCCTGTTAATTGGAATCTACCAAGTGTTTTGTTATATGCTGCCATTTCTCTTTCACCTTGTAATACGTGAACTTCAACTGATGTTTGACCATCTGCTGCTGTTGAGAATATTTGTGATTTTTTAGTTGGTATTGTTGTGTTTCTTTCAATTAATTTTGTAAATACACCACCATATGTTTCAATTCCAAGTGAAAGTGGAGTTACATCTAATAATACTAAATCTTTTACATCTCCTGATAATACACCACCTTGAATTGCTGCACCAATTGCAACACATTCATCAGGGTTTATACCTTTATCTGCATCTTTTCCTGTAATTCTTTTTACTGCTTCTTGAACTGCTGGAACTCTTGTTGAACCACCAACTAATAATACTTTATGAATATCATTTGGTGTTAATCCTGCATCTTTTAATGCTTGGTTAACAGGTCCTGCTGTTGCTTCTATTAAATCATGGATTAATTCTTCAAATTTTGACCTTGTTAAGTTTACATCTAAGTGTTTTGGTCCTGTTGAATCTGCTGTAATAAATGGTAAATTAATTTGTGTTTGTTGTACACCAGATAATTCAATTTTTGCTTTTTCTGCTGCTTCTTTTAATCTTTGCATTGCCATTTTATCTGCTTTTAAATCAATTCCATTTGACTTTTTAAATTCATCTACTAAATAATTGATAATTGCTTCATCAAAGTCATCTCCACCAAGTTTTGTATTACCATTAGTAGCTAAAACTTCGAATACACCATCTCCAATATCTAAGATAGAAACATCAAAAGTTCCTCCACCTAAATCGTAAATCATAATTTTTTGGTCTTGTTCTTTATCCATTCCATAAGCAAGTGATGCTGCTGTTGGCTCATTTATAATTCTTAAAACTTCTAGTCCTGCTATTTTTCCTGCATCTTTTGTAGCTTGTCTTTGGCTATCACTAAAATATGCTGGAACTGTAATAACAGCTTGTGTTACTTTTTGTCCTAAATAATTTTCAGCATCTGTTTTTAATTTTTGTAAAATCATAGCTGAAATTTCTTGTGGTGAAAATTTGTCACCTTCTATATTTACTTTTTCATTAGTTCCCATTTTTCTTTTTATTGATATAACAGTATTATCTGGATTTGTTACAGCTTGACGTTTTGCAATTTGTCCAACTAATCTTTCTCCATTTTTTGAAAAAGCTACAACAGATGGTGTTGTTCTATTTCCTTCTGCATTTGGTATAACTACTGGCTCTCCACCTTCCATAACTGCTACACATGAATTTGTTGTTCCTAAGTCAATTCCTATAATTTTTCCCATTTTAAAATCCTCCCTTTGATGATTTTGGGGACGGAGGCAAAAATCATCATTTTAAATCTATTTTATTTTTTCTTGATGGCTTTTCCGTCCAACTTTGCCATCTTTAAAATTAAAAACTATTTATTTTTCATTCATTTTCATTAAACAAATTAGAAGTAGTATATTACAAGGCAAACGAGTAAAAATTTTTGAGATAGTACATGAGGTACATCGAAAAAATTTTTACGAAGTTTAACGAAGTAAGATGCTGCTTATAATTTGTTTAGTTTGCGACTACAACCATAGAATGACGTACAACTCTTGAACCTATTTTATAGCCTTTTCTATATTCTTGCACTATTTCCTTTTCGCCCTTTGTATCATCTTGAATACTACTAACAGCCTCGTGAAGTTCAGGGTCAAAGGTCTCTCCAACAGTTTTTATTTCTTCTACTCCTTTAGACTTCAAAACATCTTGAAATTGCTTTAGCACAAGTTCTATTCCTTTTTTATACTCTTCATCGCCTGTTTGAACCTTAACTGCATTTTCTAAATTATCCAATACTGGTAAAATAACTTCTACAACATCTGAAAGAATTGAATTATATAGTCCATCTCTTTCTTTACTGCTTCTTTTTTTGAAGTTCTCGAACTCTGCTAAAATCCTTTTGTATCTATCTTCTAATTCTTCAAAATCTTGTTTTGGTACTACATCTTTGCAATTTTCGTTATTTGTAGTTTCTTCCACTTCTTCTAATTTTTCTTTATTTTCCTCTTCCATTAGTTCCTCCTTAAAATAAATTAGTTTTTCTATAACATATTCATGTTTTATTAAAATCTAATTGTAATATCAATTCAAGTAAAACATTTTTAGTTGTCATTTAACTTTTTGTTAATATATTTCATAACAGATATTACTTTTGAATAATCCATTCTTTTTGGTCCAATAATTCCAATTGTTCCTAATTCTTTGCCATTTACTTTATGCTTGAATGTGACTACACTAAAATCTTTTAATTCTTGTTTTTCGTTTTCTTCTCCTATATAGACATTAATATCTTCGGCAAACCCTGTGTTTAACATATCTGCTACTAACTCTTTTGTGTCTAATATGTTTACAAAATTTTTAGCTACTTCTAGACTGTTAAATTCTGGTAAATCAAAAGATTTATTAGTTCCCTCTAAATATATTTTATTGTCTTCTTCTAATACTTTTTTTATTTGCTCTATAATAGGTTTTATAACATTAACACTATAAGTCATTTCATCATATAAATATTCTTCTAAAGGTCTATCTATTGTTTCGATTGGTTGATTTTTTAGTTTGTTGTTAAACATATAGTTCATTGTTTCTACTTGTTTTTCACTGATGTCTTCATCAAATTTTATGATTGTTTCTTTAATTAGACCGGCTGTCTGTTAAAATAACTGCCATCATCATTCTTGTACCTAGTAATACAAATTTTATTTCTTCAATTAATTGTGTTTTGGTTTTTGGACCTATTGATACTGTTGTATAATGTGTTACCTCTGATATGGTGTTTGCTGTTATTTTGGTTAAGTCTTCTATTTCATTTACTTTTGTTTCTAGTTTAGAACTAATGTATTTGATTTCTTCTAGGCTTATGTCATTGTCATTTATAAGTTCATCTACATAGTATCTATATCCTTTGGCTGATGGTATTCTTCCACTTGAGGTATGAGTTTTATCTAAAAAACCATTTTTTTCTAGCTCTGACATCTCGTTTCTAATGGTTGCACTACTGCATTGTAATCCATGATTTTCGGTTAGTGCATTTGAACTTACTGGCTCTGCAGTGCTTATATATTCTTCTACAATGGCTTGTAAGACTTTCTTTTTTCTTTCATCTAACAAATTTTTCACCTCTTTTAGCACTCTTTTGATTTGATTGCTAACTTCTTATATATTATACCCGTTTTTAGCACTTGTCAAGAGAAAGTGCTAATTTTTATTGTGAATTTTTTGTGAACAGTTGATACAATAGCAAATACATTTTAACATAAAAATCAAAAAATTAAAGAATATTTTTATCTTTTATGGTTATATTAAAAGAAAAACCAAAGGAGGATTTAAAAATGGATAGTCCAGGATATATTTTAAATGAAATTAACAAAGGAATTAAAATGGGAATGGATTCTATTTCCAATGTTTCTGAAAAAGTTCAAGACGATAATTTTAGACAAGATTTAAAATTTCAATATGATAAATATAATGATATTTTAAACAAAGTTAATAATGAATTATCAAAATATGATGATTTTCCAAAAGAATTGAACCCAATGCAAAAAGCTATGGGTTGGATGAGTGTTGAATTTAACACTATGGATGACAAAAGCACTTCTAAAATTGCAGAAATGATGCTACAAGGCACAAATATGGGCATTATTAAAGGTGTTAAATTGCTAAACCATAATCCAAATACAGAAAAACAAGTAAAAAATATCTTAACTGAATTTGTTGGGTTTCAAGAAAATACAGTAGAACAACTAAAAAAATATTTATAGGATTTGGGTAGGATTTGGGGACGGCCCCAGAATCCTATTGTTTTGTTTTTTATATATTAAAAAATCATTATGATTATAACAGAACAAAAGAGGCATGATTAAAAAATCTTGACCTTTTAGATTACCCTTCATGCCTCGTCTTTGTTCGCATGCTAAATTTGCTTTAGCAAATTCTAAGTACAATGATTTATATTATAGGAAAGTTTATAGAATATATAATTAAATATTTATCTATTAATAGAACTTTCCTATAACATAAAAATAGGATTTTGGGGCCGTCCCCAAATCCTACCCAAATCCTATTTTATTACAGCCAAAATTGTTGTACATACAATAATTCCTGCAATCATAAGATATTTTCTCCAAGTAACTTTCTCTTTTAAAATAAATCTCGAAGCTAAAATCGTCACCACGATACCACTTGTTTCTATAACTGAAATAACAGAAATATTGCCATCTAGCATTGAAAACCTATTAAATATTGATGATGAAGAATCTAACAAAGATTGCATTATAAAATATTTTTTGTTATTCATTTTTCTAATATCAATATAATCCCAATTTTTTGTTATTAGGCAATATAACAGCACACCAATAATAATTATTACAGCATAATTAAAAATAACATATAAAGGATTTTCAAAATGTGTAACATATATCTTATTTAAAAAATTAGAGGTTCCATTAAATAGCAAAAATCCATAAGAAAATAAAATCGCTTTTCTTTGTGCATTTTTGTCTATTTCCGTCGAACTTTTTTCTTTTCCTTTTGCTACTAATATAGATAAAATCACTAAAATTGCTGAAACCACCACTTGCAACATTGTACAATCTTCTCTTAAAATAATAATTCCTAATAAAAATGTAACAACTACTTTTGCTTTTTGTATAGATGTAGTAATAGCCACTTTTCCGTATTTAGTAGATGCAATAAAACAATAAAATCCAATAGATTGCAAAATAACTCCTGGCAACATTTTTGCAATATCTAACAAATTTAATTTTATTATAAATGATGGGCATATAATTAGGCTTGTAATTAGCATAATTGAATGATACGAAATAAGCCCCATAATTGCTATTCTTTTAGGTTCATTATTTGAACACTTTTTCATTGCTATTGCTGTAAATCCATTAACAACAGTTGACAAAATACACCAATATAACCACATTTTTTTGCTCCCTTTATTACTATAATATTTTCACAAATGCTTTATCTCTATTTTCATCATATCCTAATTTTCTGTATAATTCATGTGCAGGAAACCTAGAAAATCTACTAAATAGCCATATTTTGCCCTTTTCCATTTTTTCTTTTACTAATCTTTCTGCCTCTTCCATCAATTTAGTTCCAATTCCTCTTCTTCTATGTTTTTCCTCTACTAAAAAATCCCATATCATCGCTTCTTTTCCTGTTGGTATATCAAGGATACAAACTGTTAGCGTTCCTACTATTTTGTCATTTATATAATATCCTAATATAAAAATGTCCCTATCTTTGATTTTTTCTAAAGACTTTTTATACTCTTCTTTGTCTAAATTTTTGTTAAAAACATCTCTGTATAATTTTAATAACTGTTCAAAGTCTCTTTCTTCTATTTCTTTTACTACTTCATTTCTTTCCATGAATTTTTCTCCTCTGACAAAATTCATATAGGATTCTGGGGCCGTCCCCAAATCCTACCCAAATCCTACTTTTTTAATGCTCTGTTATATATTTCTTCCATTTGTTGTTCGTTTTGATTATAGCTTTCAGTTATTCTTTCGATTTCTCTTTCTTGTGCTTGTTTTTTATCTTGCATATTTATCATATATGCACTAAGCATAACAGTAACAAACATACATATTACAAGTACAAATAAAGTAACAGAACCTCTTTCTCCTTTGTTTTTCATATTGTATCTCTCCCATCTTTATATTTTTTTAACAATTCAAAAAATCTTTCTTCTTTTTCTTTTAAGCTTTGAGAATCTATGAATTTTATGATGC
>CATLUC010000024.1:8749-10967 GCA_950059165.1 uncultured Clostridium sp. | reverse complement strand
GACATTTCCAAGTATTTCTTTTATTTCCCTTTGAATTAATGGATAATGTGTACAACCTAGTACTACATTTTCTATTTTTCCCTTATACTCACTTAGTTGTTCTTTTAAATATTTTTTAATTTCTAATGCATTTCCATTTTCTATTCTATCTGCTAAACCACTACAAGCTAAAAGATATGTTTTGTGATTATCATATTTTTTAAGTAATAAATTGAATTTTTCACTTTTAATTGTCCCATTTGTTGCCATTACTAAAGTTGGTTTGTTATATGCATAGTCATATGCCATTTTGTAAGCAGGTTCTATTGCAATAAATGGTATATTTTTATATTTATTCCTTAAAAAGTTTACTGCCTTACTACTTGCAGTATTACAAGCAATAACAATTGCTTTGCACTCTTCTTGTATAAAATATTTTACAATATTATCACAAAAATAAAGTATTTGTTCATCTGTTTTATCTCCATAAGGATTATTTTTAGAATCACTATAATATATGTAGTTTTCATTTGGTAAAACTTTGATTATTTCCCCTCATACTGTTATTCCACCAATTCCAGAATCAAAAATCCCTATTTTTCCTGTTTTTTGGTTCATTTATTTTCTCTCTTTCCTTTGAAAATGAAATTTATTCTTCTATTTTTTGTATATTAGGATTAAATGCTATTATACTTTGGAAAATTGTTGGAAAGAATAGTAATCCAAACCCAAATAAAGCTCCTCTTCCAAATTCTTTTGCCAAGCAAAATCTTTTCATAATAGCAATAACTATCAATGCAAACCATCCTAAAACTGGCAATAGCCAAAATAGCATAAGAAAAGGCGATAATCCACAAACTTGATACATTACTATTTGTCTATATAGTGGAATAATTGCTGCCCATCCAGGCTTTCTAGCTTTTGTATATATAATCCAACGAAGAATAGTTCCATATATAAATAAAATGGCAAAAACTGTTAAAACTGCTTTTACTATTTTATTTGCTAACAGTACTTTGATTATTATTTGAAATATCTTTTCATTTGAAGTTTGGGAAATTACATTTGTTACTATTTCATTACCTGTATACCCTTCATTTATCTTTTCTTTAATATCTTCTATATCAATGTCATTTTCTATTATATCTCTTATGCTATCTTCATCTGTTGTTCTTACAAAATTAGCTCCTGCAGAAATTGCCTCTTTATTTATTCCTTGTTCTTGTAATTGCTCACTATTTTCTTCTATTATATTGGCAATTTCTTCATTTGAATATTGTTTTGTTATTTCATCATATACTTTTAAAATATCCTCTTTTGAAATATCATTTATATCAATGTTTCTAGCATAATATTCAAGTTGTTCTTCTAATAATTCTTTAGATGTTTTAGCTTGTACTTGTCCATTGATTACAAATATTAATATACTTACAGCAAATGCTATAATTAGCCACTTTTTTAATAATTTCATTTTTTATTTATTCCTTTCGATTTTTATTATATATCTATTTCTTTTAAAAGACAAGCTGATTTTATTTTAAATTTTGACTTTTTTATCTAATAAAATTTGTTGATATTATTGTTTCATTTTTTGGCTTTTCTATTCCTGCTTTTTCTCCTGCTTCTATTGATTTTAATAGCCATGCCATATTATTTCCTAGAGTTCTCATTGTTTGCATACCTTCTTCATCTTTTTTCACTTCTTCTGGATTTGTCCCATGAACCATATTCCAATATTGTGATGATACTATTGGCATATTGCTAATACCAAAATATTTGTTGATTTCATCTAATGTTGCTGTTGCTCCACCTCTTCTACAGCTTGCTACACCAGCAGCTGGTTTATTACTAAATAAATTTCTTCTACCATAAAAGACTCTATCCATAAAAGATGATAACATTCCAGAGCTTGCTGCAAAATGTACTGGTGTTCCAAAAATAAAACCATCTGTATTTGGCACTTTTTCTAAAAACTCATTTACTTTATCTTTAATAAAACATTGTCCTGTTTTTAGGCAATTCCCACAACCAATACAACCTGATACTGGTTTATTTCCTATCCAAAATATTTGTGTTTCTACACCATTTTTATTTAAGGCTCCTTCAACCTCTTTTAATGCTGTATATGTACATCCCTTTTCATGTGGACTTCCATTAACTAATAAAACTTTCATTTTTTTCTTCCTTTCTCATGAATTTTTAAATCATTTTGTACATTCTATTCACAACTATAACCTTA
>CATLUC010000024.1:0-8739 GCA_950059165.1 uncultured Clostridium sp. | reverse complement strand
TATAATTTAACTTTCGTTTTTTTTGCAATAGCATAAGGCTATCTATGCTATTGCAAAAGTTGAACCTTGAATTTAATCAATAATTCGTATCATTAGTGGATACAATCTTGACGTTTTTTCTTATACAATTATAAAAATACTTATGAAAGGATTTCATATATGTACCAATCTACTAATTATAATGGCAAATTAAATGTTTCTGGTAAGAAAATCAAAGAACTAAGAATAAAAAACAACTTATCTTTATCAAGATTATCCACAAAACTAGCTCTTATGGGAATTGATATCACTAAACCATCTATCCATAAGCTAGAAACTGGAAAAAGAGTTTTAAAAGATTATGAATTATTTGCTTTATGTCATATTTTTGAAGTTCCTGTCGAAGAATTGCTAGATGATTTCATCAATGAACTAAAATCTGAAGATGTTGTTTAAAATTTTTAATCAAAAAATTTTATTGTTTATATCCATCATTTAACTTCTGTTTAAATAAATACGTCTAACTTCCTTTCAAAAATCTATATTCACCCTTTTTTTTCCTAATATAGAACAAAAGAGGCATGATTAAAAAATCTTGACCTTTTAGATTACTCTTCATGCCTCGTCTTTGTTCGTGTGCCAAAATTGCCTTGGCAAATTTGTGTACAACGTGTTTTATATTATTTAGAAAGTCAAGTATGACTTTCTAAATATATAAAAAATTTAAAAACTTTGTCAAATTCCCTTGAATTTCTTTTATTTTTAGTATAAGATAGAAAGGAAATTATGAGATTACATAGGAGGAATATAATGCCAAGAAAAACAAAAGAACAAAATAAATTAGAGAATGAAAATGAAGTAAAAAAAATAGCTAATAAAAAAGATGTATTACCAACAACAAAAAAAACTTCATCTACAAAAAAAGAAACAACTAAAGCAACAACTAAAAAAACAAACAAAAAAAGTACATCTACTAAAAAAGAGGCTAAAACATCTGCTTTAGCAAAAAAAACCACAAAATCTGCAACTAAAAAAGTAGCTAAAACCACATCAAAATCAACCAAATCAGCAAAAAAAGAAGCTACTTCTAAGAAAAAAGTAGAAATTGTAGAATATTATGATTTACCATATCGTTATAATCAAACTATTGTAAAAGTATTGGCACAAACTCCTACTAACTTATTTATTTATTGGGATATTTCTGACAAAGACAGAAAAAACTTCGAAAAACTGTATGGAGACGACTTTTTCCAAACTACTAGACCAATTTTAATAGTTCATAACGACACCTTAGGCTATAGTTTTGAAGTTGAAATTAACGACTTTGCTAATAGTTGGTATTTACATGTATCAGATAGCAAATGTGATTATCGTATAGAACTTGGCAGACGTCCTATTACAAAAACAGAAAAGACAAATAATATAGACTACATCTATGTTACAACTTCTAATGAAATAGAAGCTCCTAATGATAGAATTTTATTTGATAAAAATCAAAAAATGGTTTACTTTAGGAATGTTAAAACTGGTAATTTAACAGCAAAAGAATTTACTTCTATTTCGTTCCTTAGAAATATGGGAAAAATATACAATATTTATGATTTATACAAAAAAATTTATCAAGATGAAAATGTAGAAGACTTATACAATTTATCAAATCCATCTTCTATGAAACAGTAGAAACAGGTCTAAACTATCTCATATACAAACATTTAAGACCTGTCTTTATTGTCTTATTTAAACAAAGGAGAATATAAAAATGCAAGAAAAAAAAGGATATGTAAGTTTTGTACTTCATGCCCACCTTCCATTTATTCATCATCCTGAAAGTGACGATTATTTAGAAGAATCTTGGCTATATGAAGCAATTTCTGAAACATATATTCCATTATTAACAAATTTTCAAAAATTGGTAGATGAGAATGTCAACTTTAGAATTACCATGTCTATGACACCTCCTCTACTTTCTATGTTAGATAACAAATTATTACAAAGAAAATATATTAAATATTTAAAACAATTAATTGAATTATCAAAAAAAGAAATAAAAAGAACTGCTGGTGATGAAAGATTAAATAAGCTTTCTCACTATTACTTAGATAGATATTCAAATGATTTACATATATTTAAAGATGTTTATAACTGTAATTTAATTGAAGCTTTTAAACATTTCCAAGATATTGGTGTTTTGGAAATTATCACATGTGGTGCAACACATGGTTATTTCCCAATATTATACGTAAATGAAAAAACTGTAAAAGCTCAAATTGCTGTTGGAGTTCAAACTTATGAAAGATATTTTGGAAAAAAACCTCGTGGTATTTGGCTTCCTGAATGTGGTTATGTACCAGAAGCAGACAAATATTTAAAAGAATTTGGAATTGACTATATTATTACAGAATCGCATGGAATTTTATATGCAGACCCTACACCTGTTTATGGTACTTTTGCTCCAATTGTATCTCCAGAAGGCATTATTGCATTTGGACGTGACATTGAATCATCTAGGCAAGTTTGGAGCTCTATTAATGGATATCCACGGTGATTACAACTATCGTGAATTTTATCGTGATATTGGATATGAAGCCGATTATGATTATATAAAACCTTATATTGCTCATAATGGTGTTAGAGTTCATACAGGAATTAAATATTACAGAATTACAGGCGATACAGACTTTAAAGATTATTATAATCCTAGGTGGGCTATGGATTCTGCTGAAAAACAAGCAGGTCATTTCTTAGATAGCAGAAATTCTCAAATAGATAATTTATCTAACTATATGGAAACACCACCTATCATCCTTTGTCCTTATGATGCTGAACTTTATGGTCATTGGTGGTATGAAGGGCCTTATTGGTTATACATTTTATTTAAAAGAATATATTATGATGATTGCAATTTTGAACTTATTACACCATCTGAGTATATTGACAAATATCCAAACATTCAAGTATCTTCGCCTTGTCGCTCTAGCTGGGGTGCTAATGGTTATAGTGAAGTATGGTTAAACCCAACTAATGACTATGCACATAGACATTTACATGTTGCAGGTGATAGAATGTGCGAACTTGCTTGGGCTTACCCTAATGCAAAAGGTCTAAAGAAAAAAGCTTTAAACCAATGTGCAAGAGAGCTATTATTAGCACAAAGTAGTGATTGGCTATTTATAATTACTAATGGTACTATGGTTGATTATGCAAAAAAACGAATTAAAGACCATATTGGAAGATTTACAAAACTGTACTATCAAATAAAAGATGATAAAATAGATGAAGAATTTTTGAAAGACATATCAAAAAAAGATTGTGTTTTTCCTGATATTGATTATATGATTTATAGATAGGATTTGGGGACGGCCCCATAATCCTATTTTTATTTGATAAATTAATAGGATTATGGTCGTCCCCTAAATCACAATTTTATTTTCTTAAAGTTGCACCTAATTGTTTTTCTAATTCTGTAATTATATCTTCCATAATTTGGTTAATTTCTTCATCACTTAAAGTTTTATTTTTATCCCTAAAAATTAATGAATATGCCACACTTTTTTTATTTTCCCCTAATTTTTCATTACGATAAATATCAAACAATTGTATACTTTCTAGTAATTTCTTTGCTTTTTTAGTAACTATTTTTTCAATTTGACCAACCTCTACTTTTTCATCTACAATTACTGCAATATCCCTTTCTACTGCTGGAAATTTAGGTACTTCTACATATTTTTTGTTTTGTTTTGCATATTTTACAAGTTTTGTTATATTTGCTTCTAACAAATAAGCTCTTTTTGAAATCATATAATTATCTAATACTTCTGGGTAAACCTCTCCAAAAGTTGCAACAATATCTTTTCCAATAACTATGTTTGCACATCTTCCTGGGTGATAAGATGTATTTTTTGTTTCTTTTTCTACTTCATAATGATTAACCGAAATGGCTTCTAGTATGTTTTCTAATAAACCTTTTAGTGTGTAGAAATCCACATCTTCTCCATACATACCAATTGTTAAAATCTCTTCTTGCAATGGTACTTCTCCATTTTGAACTTCTTGTTTTACATTTTTATAGTTTCTTGATAAATCAAATAATTTTACATTTTGATTTTTCTTATTTGCATTTGTTGCAAGTATTTGCATCATACTTGGAATTGTTGTTGGTCTCATTAATTTATATTCATCACTTAATGGATTTTGTATTGTGATTGCATATTTTACAGTTTCTTCATTAATGTTTGACATTTCTAAATCTTTTTGGCTTACAAATCCATATGTATAAATCTCTGAAAGTCCATTGTTTACTAGCACATCTCTTACTTTCTTTTTAATGTTTTGCTCTTTGTTTCTAATCCCTAAGGTTGTATCTGCCTTAATTAAAGTAGAATCTAATTTGTCATATCCATAAAAACGTCCAATTTCTTCAGCTATGTCTGCTAAAAATTCTAAATCCATTCTAAAATAAGGGCTAATTACTGTATCTTCTTGGGTCTTAATATCTAATTTTTCTAAAATAGTGATCATTTCTTGTTTTGACTGATTAGTACCTAATAAATTGTTGATTTTTTGGACATCTAATTTTATTTTATTAATTTTTTGCTTTGTTGGATAAACATCTATTTTTCCATCAACAGCTTCCCCTGCTCCTAATAATTCTACTAGTTCTACTGCTCTATTTGCAGCTCTTAAGGCATTTTCTGAAGATAATCCTTTTTCAAAACGAGATGAACTTTCAGTTCTTAATACCACTTTTTTAGCAGTTTTTCTTACACTTCCACCATAAAACACTGCTGATTCAAATACAACAGTTGTAGTATCTTCTTCTATTTCAGAATTTAGTCCACCCATAACACCAGCAATTGCTACAGCCTTTTTGTCATCTGCTATTACAAGATTATTTTCGTCTAATTCCCTTTCTTGTTCATCTAGTGTAGTAATTTTCTCACCTTTTTTTGCACGCCTTACAGTAATATGTTTTCCTTCAATTGAATTGATGTCAAATGCGTGCATTGGTTGCCCCATTTCTAGCATAACATAATTTGTAATATCAACTATATTGTTTATACTTCTAATGCCACATGCTTTTAGGCGTCTTACCATCCATTCTGGTGATGGACCAACTTTTACATTTTTTACTATTCTTGCTATATATCTATAGCATAAATCAGGTGCTTCAATATCAACTTTTAAGCCCTCCAATTCTTCTTTAGTTTCTACATTTAATTCATCAATACTTTTTCTTGGATTTTTAAATGGCTTATTTAAAGAAGCTGCTGTTTCCCTTCCTAGTCCCTCAATAGAGAAGCAATCTGGTCTATTTGATGTAATTTCAAAATCAATAATATCTTCTTTTAAATTTAAAACATCTACAATATCTTTTCCAATATCCTTTTCAAGGCTTTTATCTAAAATCATGATGCCATCTTCAATTTGGTTTGGGAAATCAGCTAACCCTATATTTAATTCACCTATTGAACACATCATTCCACATGATTCGACACCTCTTAAGCTACCTTTTTTTATTTTAACTCCACCTGGAAGCTCTGAATCGTCTTTGGCAATTGGCACAATATCTCCTTCTTTAATATTTTTTGCTCCTGTAACAATTTGTATTTTTTCAGTTCCAACATCTACTTTTGTAACTACTAATTTATCAGCATCTGGATGCTTTTCAATTTCTAAAATCTTTCCAACTACTACATTTTTAATATCATTTCCTTTTTGTTCTATTGTTTCTACTTTAGAACCTGTCATTGTTAAGATATCTCCTAATTCCATAGCATCTACGTCTATATCGGTATACTCTTTTAACCATTCTATACTTGCTTTCATAAAATCCCTCCTAAAATTGTTTTAAAAATCTAACATCATTTTCAAATAATAATCTCATATCTTCTATTCCGAATTTTGCCATTGCAATTCTTTCTACACCAAATCCAAAAGCAAAACCTGAATATTCTTCTGGGTCTATTCCACAGTTTCTTAAAACATTTGGATGTACCATTCCACAGCCGAAGCAGCTCAATCCATCCTTCACCTTTACACACTCTGCAACCTTTTCCACCACAAACAAAGCAAGATACATCTGCTTCAGCACTTGGTTCTGTAAATGGAAAATGGTGTGGTCTAAATCTAATTTTTGTATTTTCACCTAAACATTTTTTAGCAAACATCTCTAATGTTCCTTTTAAATCTGTCATTGCAATGTTTTTGTCTACTACCAAACCTTCTATTTGATGAAAAACTGGTGAATGTGTAGCATCTACACTATCTGAACGATATACTGCACCTGGACAAATAATTTTAATAGGTGGCTTTTGGTTTTCCATAACTCTTGCTTGAACAGGTGATGTTTGGCTTCTTAGCACAATGTCATCAGTTATATAAAAAGTGTCTTGTACATCTCTTGCTGGATGGTCTGGTGGTGTATTTAATTTGTCAAAATTGTAAATTGCTTTTTCAACCTCTGGACCATCTGCTATTTTGTAACCCATTCCTAAAAATATTTCTTCTACTTCTTCTATTATTTGTGTAATTGGATGTAATGAACCTAAATTGATTTTTTTGCTTGGTTCTGTAACATCTATATTTTCAGTTTCTAGTTTTTTTTCTAATTCCTTTCTTTTGAATTCTTTTTCTTTATTTTTTACTAAAATTTCTAGTTCATCTCTTACTTGATTTACCAAACTTCCAATTTTAGGTCTTTCTTCTGGTGATAAGTTCCCCATTCCTCTTAATACAACTGTAAGTTCTCCTTTTTTTCCTAAGTATTTTACTTTTAAGTCATTTAATTCTTTTTCGTCTTTACAATTTGTGATTTCTTTAATTGAATTTTCTTTGATTTTAGCAATTTCTTCTTTCATTGAACATTCCTTCCTTTCCTTGATGATTTTTTCCTCTGTCCCCAAAATCATCAAAAAAGCCATTTCTTCCTATTTTATATAGGACGAAATGGCTTTGTTTTTCGTGGTACCACCTAATTTTATTAGTTTTATAATTGCTTTTTTGTATTTATTTTGTTTTAATTTAAGTTTTCTGTCTTTGATTTGCAATTATTTTTCTAACCTCATTTTTGTTTTAACGGTTCAACCGCTTTTTCCTACTTTTATTTTCAGAAAAAGGTCTAAAAAGTGAAATTTCAATATATTTGCATATTAATGGTTTTCAGCCTTGACCATTTTCTCTTTTAATATGTTTTTTTATATATTTACTTTGCTTTTTAATTGACTTTTGTTATTTACTTTTTATATTCTATCATATTTTTTCTTCATTTACAATGCTTTTTTTATTATTTTTATAAAAAAACCAGTAATTATTGCCATCTTAAAATTGGATATCCATCATTTATATTATTTTCATCATCTTTCCATTCACTACCTAAAATTGATGTCATATTTTTTAGTTCTTCGGAACTTTTTGCTCCATAATTTGTTGTGCTTCCTTGATTTCCATGTAAAAGTCCTATACAGTTAGTATGTTTATCTAAACACCAAATATTATTAACTATTGAATTTCTTTGTGTGCAACCGAAGAGCTCCTCCAATTTGTATATGACTTCCAAAAGAGTCCTCTACTATAATGTCCCCTATATTATATGCATTAGAAAAATCAGTTTCTGCCATATCTCCAACAACTCCACCTACTCTTAAATCACTTTGATATCCTGTCGTTTTCATTCTAATTGTTCCTCTATTATAACAATCTTTAATTACTACATCTTTTTCATAACTAACTCCAACTACACCACCTGCATTAGACCAGTTTTCTTTTGCAATTGAAATTATTTCACCCTTATTATAGCACTTTGACAATTCACTATTATTATAATTTAGTCCTACAACCCCACCAGTTTGTGCCCAGTCATTTTTGCTTTCTGCTTGTACCTTTCCCTCATTATAGCACATCGTTACTAATCCTTCATTTTGTCCTACTAATCCCCCTGTTATACACCAAACATCTCTACTTGCCATTACTGTTGCTTTATTATAACATTTTTTTATAATCCCTGTTGTCATATTGCAACCAACAATCGCACCAGAATGATTTGTTCCTTTTATAATACTCTTCTCATCTATTCCTAAATTTTCTATTATTCCATAATTATTTCTAAATAATCCTTGAAAGTCACTATTAGTATTGATATATAGGTTTTTTATTTCATGTCCATCACCATTAAATGTTCCTTTAAAATTTGATGGTATTGGCTCCCAAGATACGTCATTTTGGGGTGTTCCATCAACCTTATAACATACTTTACTCATATCAATATCATTTTTTACTGTAACTACTTTGCCCTCATATGTTTCACCATTTTTTACATTATCTCTAAATTTAACTAATTGCTTGGCATTATAAATATATAAATTTTGTATTGTATCTAATAGTTCTTCTTTTCCTAAACTTTCTACTATAGTTGGAATTGTTCTATCTATTAAAAACACCCATCCATCAACTAATATCATATCGTTTTCTAAAACTGTCATTTGGTTTTTATTTATTCTATCATCAATAAATTCATTTTCATTATATTTACTATCTGTTTTCTTATCTATTCCCAATTCTGTTAATATCAAGTTTAGTTTTTCTTTAGCAGTTTCTTCTTCTGTTGTAACTTTAGATATTTCTGCTTTGTTCAAAATCCCATTTTCTCCTGTCAAAGTCGCAATTGTTACTCCAGCAAGTATTAGCAACACTATTATCGTGATTACTAGAGCAATTAGTGTAATTCCTTTTATATTTTTTACTTCCATACCTATTTTCTCCTTA
>CATLUC010000023.1:8544-18083 GCA_950059165.1 uncultured Clostridium sp. | reverse complement strand
GATATTGTTTATAAAATTGACTTAGTTTTTTTTTATTTTTATACAAAAATAGAATTGCTAAAATCAATAGAATTGGAGGGAGAAGACTTTTAGTGAAGAGATTTGAAGAAAGAAAATCAGATTTAGAAAAAGCAACAAATAAATTAAAAGAAGCCTTGCAAGAAGAGGAAACAGACTTAACCATAGATGGTGTGCTACATAGGTTTGAATTTACTTTTGAATTAGCTTGGAAAACAATGAAAGATTATTTAGAATATCAAGGCATTGTAGAAAAAATAGGAAGTCCAAGAGAAGTTATAAAAGAGGCTTTTTCAGTAGGTCTAATAGATAATGGGCAAATATGGATACAAATGATGCTTTCAAGAAATAGTTTATCACATCTGTATGACGAAGAAACATCAAGAGAAATATATGATAATATTAAAGAGAGTTTTGTTAAAGAAATTGAAGGGTTAGTGCAAAAATTAAATAAGTAGAAGCACCAAAAAATAATTACAATTTTGGATTTTAAGGGGGAGAATATTTTAATTGTGCAAGGAATTATCATAGAAAACATTGCAAATTTATACCAAATATCAAATTTAAAAAACAAAGAGGAAATATATGAAGCAACTGCTAGGGGGAAATTCAAAAAAGAAGAAATTTCTCCTGTTGTTGGTGATTTAGTAGAAATAGAAATAATAGACAAAGAAAATAAAAAAGCAGTAATCAACAAAATAGAAGAAAGAAAAGTCTATGTAAAAAGACCAAAACTTGCAAATATCACACAAATTATTTTTGTTGTTTCAAGTCAAAGTCCAAAGCCAGATTTATTATTGTTAGACAAACAACTAGCATTTGCAAACTTTTTAGGAATTAAAGCACTTATAGTGTTAAATAAGACAGATTTAGACCAAAAAGCAGAATTTAAAGAAATAAAAAACATTTATGAAAAAATAGGTTATACAGTAATAGAAACAGATGCCAAAAATCAAAAAGGAATAGAACAGCTAAAAGAACAATTAAAAGACAATATCAATGCATTTTCAGGTAATTCAGGAGTAGGAAAATCCACCTTGATTAACGGCATTTTTAAAACAGATATCACATTAGAAGGAGAAGTTAGCAAAAGAAATCAAAGAGGAAAAAACACAACAACAGCAATAAAATTATACTTAATAGATAAAAATACTTATATAGCAGACACACCAGGATTTTCAACATTTTCAATAGAAGAAATTGAAAGCAAAAATTTAGCAAACTATTTTGTAGAATTTAAAAACAAAATCCAAAATTGTGAATTTGTAGGTTGTACACATATAAAAGAAGAAAATTGTGGCATAAAAAAAGCAATAGAACAAGGCGAAATAAGCATAGATAGATATGAACGATTTTGCAAAATATATGAACAATTAAAAGAAAGAGAGGAAAAGAAAAAATGGTAGAAGTGTCAACATCTATATTATCTATTAAAGAGGGGGAAGAACAAGAAAGCTTTTTAAAGCTAGAAACAGCTAAAACAGACTATTTTCATATTGATGTAATGGACGGAAAATTCGTAGAAAAAAACACATATAAAAAAATGTTAGATAATAGCTTTTACATAAAAAGAATTTCTAATTTGCCACTTGATGTTCACTTAATGGTAGAAGACGTAAAATCTGCAATTGACGATTTTCTAGCAATTGATCCTAATATAATAACATTCCATATAGAAGCTTGCAAGGATAAACAAGAAATCCAAGAAACAATAAAATACATAAAAGAAAACAATTGCAAAGTAGGAATTGCTATAAAGCCAAATACAAAAATAGAAGAAATATATGAATTTTTACCATTTATACATATGTGTTTAATAATGACAGTAGAGCCAGGAAAAGGTGGACAAGCTTTTATGGAAGATATGCTAGAGAAAATAGAAACACTAAAAAAGCATTTGACAGAACAAAACCTAGAAGTAGATATAGAAGTAGATGGTGGCATAAATTTAGTAACTGCTCCAAAAGTAAAAAAAGCAGGTGCTAATATATTGGTTAGTGGAACAGCAATTGTACTTGCAAAAGACTTTAAAGTAATAATAGATGAATTAAAAAGTTAGGCTATCTGAGATATTAACTTTTTTGAAATTTCTTCAACAGAGTTAACAACAATTCCCATATTAGAGTCTGTTTTAATACCTTTGGTATTTACAAAAATAGTATGCAAACCTTCTTCTTTTGCTCTTGTAATATCTAAATACAAATCATCTCCTATCATTAAACAGTCTTTTACAAAATTGTTTCCACAGGCATCTAAATATGCCTGTTTATTTGGTTTTATGCAATGTTCACCATAACATTCTTTGAAAAATTTACCAATCCCCATATTATTTAATCTATTTAATTGAGAATTTGCAAAATAGTTTGTTAATAAAACTAATTCATATTCTTGAGATAGTTTATATATAGTATTTATTAGTTTATCATTTTTCGCAGGAATTGCGCTTTTTAATTCTTCCCAAAAAACATATACAAAATTTTCCGGTAATTTAGTATTTATTATTCGTTCCATATATTTTGTATAATCTTTAATATTATAATTATTAAAGATTTTTTCATATGTGTTAATACCATTTAAAAATAGTCTAACATTATCTTCAGAATATATTTCTAATCTAGTTAAAGTTCTTTTTACACTATCAATAAAATTTACTCCTGTTATAAGAGTTCCATCTATATCAAAAATTAATCTCTTTATCATAAACATATTCTCCTTGACAAATTATAAAAGATATACTTATAAAGAAATAACAGTACATTCAGCTAAGTAAAAAAGTAGAATGTACTGCTATTATAGTATTGAAAAATATTTCTTATTCTGTTTCAACCTTTTGTTCCTTATCTTTTAAAACTATATTAGAAACTACAATTCCAAGTCCTAGAAGAACTGCTATAATTTCTATAATAGAACCAAGAACAGGAATTAAACCAATTAGCCATAAAACAACAGAAGAAGCAACTAACATTCCTAAAATTTGTATAGTTTTTTCTAGTTTTAGTTTATCACAAACAATATAATTTACTGTAATAACAAATATAGATGTACCAATAGCCATTAAAAGGATTAATGCCATAAT
The DNA here is from genome assembly GCA_950059165.1 of uncultured Clostridium sp. GTDB lineage: Bacteria > Bacillota > Clostridia > TANB77 > CAG-508 > CAG-269. Next base: position 14,989 of record CATLUC010000023.1, on the reverse strand, counting down.
TAATAATAAAGTTAATGTAGAAGTAACACCTAAAACTAAGAAGATTACTGATAAAATAATTGCAACTATTGGTGTTAAAATTCCAAACCCGATTACAGGTAAAACTTTTTTGCTAGTTAGTAAAGCTGGACTATTTTTCAAGAACTTAGGTGCAAGCCATAAGCATATTAGCCAAATAGCAATAACAGTAACTATAAAAGTAATTAATGAAATTATTTTATCTTGAATGCTATTATCATTTGAAATAGTTTCTTTTTCAAAATTTGTTTGTCCTGAAACTACACCTTCTGGAATAGAAATTTCATCTTTAGAAGAATAATCTAAGTTTCCATTAATAACTCCATGTTTTGAATTTTCATCTGTACCCTGTACAAAATTTAAATGGTTACAGTCTATATAAGCATTTCTTCCAACCGTACCTAAAATACTAACAGAATTGCTACCTATTCTAACATCTCTGTAAACATATCCATTAATTGTAGTTGTTTCAGAAGCAGAGTATAGGTCATAAACAACACCATTTACAATTACATCTTTTGCAAAAGTAAATAAATTGCTGAATACATAACCTTGTTCGCCAACTGTTACAGAACTGGCACAAATAAATGCATCACCACCAATTTGTGCATTAATTGTTACATGATTTGCGAAAACAAATAAATTTCCATCAACAATGTAATCAATTGTAACATTATCACCAGCTAAGTAAACATCTGACTTTTTCATATTTTCATCTGCAACAGTGCCAGTTTCAGAGCTACCATTAGGTTGAGTTTCTGAAGAATCAGCTGGTTCTCCAGGATTTTCACTTATTGGCATTATGGCATTATCTTGATTTGCCTGAACGTCTGTTGTAGGCTCATCCTCTGCTCTTACAAAAGGAACTGTAAGAGCTAAAATAATTACAGTTAAAACAGTAATTATTGTAAATTTGTTTTTCAACATAAAAAATCCCTCCTAAAAATTTATATAATATGTAAAAAATATATATCTTTATTTTGATTTTGTCAATGAATTTTTGTAAGTTTTACAAAATTCATTAACTACACAGGCTTCACATTTAGGGTGACGTGCAATACAAGTATTTCTACCATGCCATACAAAAATATGGTTAATATCCTTTAAATATTCTTTTGGAAATAATTTAATTAAATCTTGTTCTATTTTTTCGGGTTCTTTTTCTTTAGACAAACCAATCAAATTAGAAATTCTTTTTGCATGAGTGTCAACTGCTACACCTTGGGCAATACCAAAAACTTCTAATAAAATAACATTTGCACTTTTTCTGCCAACACCTGCTAAACTCGTTAATTCTTCCATAGTGTTAGGCACTTTACCACCAAAATTTTCTAAAACCTGTTTTGCACATAATTTGATGTTTTTAGCTTTATTTTTATAAAAACCACATGGGTGAATAATATTTTCTAATTCATGAATATCTATATTTGCAAAATCTTCAATAGTTTTACAACGTGAAAAAAGAGCAGGAGTTGTTAAATTAACCCTTTCGTCTGTACATTGTGCAGATAACATTACAGCCACAACTAATTCAAATGGTTTAGTAAAATCTAGACTGCAAGTAGCATCAGGATATCTCTTTTTTAACAAATCTATAAAAGTAATAACATCTTGTTTTTTCAAAATATCGCCCCCTTAAATAGCATTTTACAGTAAGTAAGAAAAATAGTCAAATTTTATTTTTGTCAAAAAATGGCTTGATTTATGGTTATTTTACATAAAAGGAACAAATATCAATAAAAAATAATATAATATACAAAAACAAGTGGAGGTAATAATATTATGATAAAACTATTTAGAAAAACATTAGCAATTTGTTTAATTGGGTTAGGACTAGGGATTTTATTAGTATTATTACTTCCAATAACAGGTTGGCTATTTATAATTGGTGTTGTAGTAATATGTGTTGGATTTATGTGGCTAGCTTGTTAGTAGAATATAAGGAGGGAATACATATGACAGTAGTAGTAAAAAAAGTACCAAAATTCCTAAGAGGATTTGTAAAATTGATATTTGGAATTAAGGACTAAAAAAGTATGATAAAAAGAGCAATTGGGGGCAATTGGGGACGTTTCCTTTTGCTCTTTTTTGTCGTGTTGGGGACGTTTTTTTTGCGACATTTTTATGTTAATTAACGCCAAACTACTATTTTTGAAATATGACTAAATAAAACATATAATAACAAAAGAAATGGAGGATTTAAATTGATAAAAAGTATGAAAAATTTAAGAGAAATAAAAAAATCAGATAAGGGCATAACTTTAGTGGCACTTGTAATCACTATCATAGTATTGTTAATACTTGCAGGAGTAGCAATTGCAACTTTAACAGGGGAAAATCGGAATTTTAACAAAAGCTCAAGTTGTAAAAGATAAAACGAATGAGGCATCTGCAAAAGAAAAGGTACAAATAGCAGTAATGGGAAGTTATAGAATAGATGGAAATATAGACATAAATAATTTAAAACAAAATTTAAAACAATTAGACAATGTAACAAATGTAGACAGTATAACAGTTTTACCAACAAAAGTAACAGTTGATGGTTATGAAATAAATATAGATACAAATGGAAAAGTAATAGTAGGAAATATTAATGAAATACAACCGGGGGAAAAAGTAACAGGAACTGAAAACAAAACATATATCAAAAATGGAACAGCAATAATACCAGTAGGATTTGCAATTGTGCCAGGCTTAGATGATATAGAACAAGGGCTAGTTATTTCAGATGATGAAAATGATACAGAAGAAGATTCTAGAAATATAGTATCAAATGGAAACCAATTTGTATGGATACCAGTAACAGATGAAAACAAATATATAAGGAATGAAAGTTATGAAAATAAAGATATATCAAAAAATGCTTACACAGATAAAGATTATTTGCCAAATACTATTCAGCCAGATGTAAGTGAGGCTTTAGCAACAGATGAAAAGACTTTAGATGAAGCAATTGGGGAGATAAATGAAAATGCAGAAAGAAGGCAAGTATGTTCAAAAAGAGGATTTTACATTTCAAGATATGAGGCAGGAAAAGAAACAGTAAATGAAGTAGATAAATTAGTAAGTAAAAAAGGAGCAAATATATGGGTTAAAATCCTTCAAAAAAATACAACAGAAGAAAATTGTAAAACAATATCTAAAACATTTATAAATAATGAAAATGTACAGAGTGCATTAATATCAGGGATTCAATGGGATATGACAATGGCATTTATAACACGAAATCCATTAAGAAAAGACGGAAATGGAAATGATGATTATAATGTAACAGTAAAGAATAGTACTAGGCATGTAGGGGGGAACGGTGTAGCAATAGCAGGAAATAATAAAGCAGATAAAGTGTGTAATATCTATGATTTAGAAGGAAATGCAAGAGAATATGTAGCAGAAAAAAATACTTATGATACTTATAGTCCATTTGTCCATAGAGGTGGTCATTACGACGTCGGTTATTCAGCTTCTAACCGTAGCTATGATACCGGATCAGCTTACATAAATACTTCATTTCGATTTGTACTTTATATTAAGTAGAACTTAAGTTCTGTGAAATAAATGATAAAACAGCAAGGAGGAAAAATGAGAGAAGAAAAAAGGAAAAAGGTATAACCTTAATTACACTAGTAATCACAATTTTATTCTATTATGACGAAAGATTAAAATGTAGTGATAGAAAAATAGGTTGTTTGGAAACAGAAATATGTAAGGTTGGGTTTCCAATAATAGCATTAGAAAAAATAAAGCAATTTCTAAAAGAAAATTTAGAACTAAAATTACATTAAAAAATGTCGCAAAAGAAATGTCCTAAATAGCGACATAACAAAAAAAGAGTCTTCTAGGCTCTTTTTACTTTACCATCTTTTAAACATTTTGCACATACATAAATTCTTTTTGTTTGTCCATTAACAAGAACTTTTACTCTTCTTAAGTTTGGTTTCCAAGTACGAGGAGACCTTTTACTTATGTGTGAACGAGTAATACTAAGTTTATTTCCATGACTTGCTGTTTTTTGACAAATTTCACATACTGCCATTCTTAATTGCACCTCCTAAATCTTCATAAATAAATTGACTATTTAAAAGTTTAACACAAAATAATAAAAAAAACAAGTATTTTTTCGAAAATTATAAAAAATTCCTTGCAAAATAGGAAAAATGTGGTATAATAATTAAGCCATTTAATGAATAAAAGAAAGGATTGAAAAACATGAATTGTAAAGTAGAAAAAACTAACAAGGCAAATGAAGTAAAATTAGAAATAACAATTGAAAGTGAAAAATTTGATGAAGCAATCAAAAAAGTATATTTTAAAAGTGCAAAATATTTCAACATACCAGGATTCAGGAAAGGAAAAGCACCAATACAAATAGTAGAAAAATACTATGGAAAAGAAATTTTCTATGAAGATGCATTTAACGAAGTAGCAGGAGAAGCATTAGAAGAAGCAGTAGAAACAAACAAACTACAAGTTGTAAGCAGACCAGACATCGAAGTAACACAAATCGAAAAAGGAAAAGACCTAATATTCACAGCCATCATGCAAACGAAGCCAGAAGTAAAACTTGGAAAATACAAAGGTATAGAAATCAAAAAAATTGAGTATAATGTAACAGACAAAGACATAAACCACGAATTAGAACATATGCAAGAACATAACTCAAGACTAATAACAATAGAAAACAGACCAGTAGAAAAAGGAGACATAGCAACTATTGACTTTGAAGGTTTTGTAGATGGAAAAGCATTTGAAGGTGGAAAAGCTGAAGGTCATGAACTAGAAATTGGAAGCAACACATTTATACCAGGGTTTGAAGACCAAATAATTGGAATGAAAATCGATGAAGAAAAAGACATCAAAGTAAAATTCCCAGAAGAATACTTCTCAAAAGAATTAGCAGGAAAAGACGCAACATTCAAAGTAAAAGTTCATGAAATAAAGAAAAAAGAATTACCAAAACTAGATGACGAATTTGCAAAAGACGTTAGCGAATTTGACACATTAAAAGAACTAAAAGAAGACATCAAAGCAAAGAAACAAAAACAAAATGACGAAAAAGCAAAATACGAAACACAAGATGCAATAATTGAAGAAATCTGCAAAAACATGGAAGTAGAAATCCCATCAGGTATGGTAGAAACAGAAACAGAAAACATGTTAAAAGAAGTTGAACAAAGGCTATCTTATCAAGGGTTAAAATTAGACCAATACCTTCAAATGATGGGTAAAACAAAAGAAGAAATGGAAAAAGAATATGAGCCACAAGCAATAGATGCAATCAAATCAAGACTTGCAATAGAAGCAATCATCAAAGAAGAAAAAATAGAAGCAACAGACAAAGAAGTAGAAGAAAAATTAAAAGAAATGGCAAAAAATTATGGAAAAGAAAACGACGAAGAATTTTTAAAAAATGAAAACGTCAAAAAATACTTAAAAGAAGCTTTAGCAAATGAAAAAACAATTGACTTCTTAGTAGAAAATGCAAAATTCAAAAAAGAAAAGGAGTCAAAGAAATAGGAGGAAATTATGTTAGAAAAAAATAGTTTAGTACCTTATGTAATAGAGCAAACAAGCAAAGGAGAAAGGTCATATGACATTTTCTCAAGATTATTAAAAGATAGAATTATATTTTTAGGAGAAGATGTTAATCCAACAACATCTAGCCTAATAATAGCACAATTATTATTCTTAGAATCAGAAGACCCAGACAAAGACATCAACTTATATATCAACTCACCAGGTGGTTCTATTACAGATGGAATGGGAATTATTGACACCATGAATTATATAAAATGCCCAGTATCAACAATATGTGTAGGAATGGCTGCAAGTATGGGAGCTGCATTGCTTTCTGCTGGTGAAAAGGGAAAAAGATTTGCAACACCAAATGCAGAAATTCTAATACATCAACCACTAATCGGTGGTGGAGGAATTTCAGGTCAAGCAACAGAAGTAAAAATCCATGCAGACCACTTAGTAAAAACAAGAGAAAAATTGAACCAATTTTTAAGTGACAGAACAGGTCAAAGTATAGAAACAATCCAAAAAGACACAGAAAGAGACAACTACATGACAGCTGAAGAAGCATTAAAATATGGGTTGATTGATGGAATTATGGACAAAAGAAAATAGGATTGAAACATAATTGGCATTTGGCGTTGTTAAATTCAGTTTTAATTTAATCAACGTACAAACTACGCCTCATAAATTAAAGCCGAATTTGCCTAGCCAAATATCCAATTCTGATTCAATCCAAATTGCCTTTGGGGAGGAATGAAAAAAGTATGGCAAAAAATGATATACCAAAAAGTGTAAGATGCTCTTTTTGTGGTAAAGCACAAGAAAATGTTAAGAAAATTGTAGCAGGACCAGGTGTTTATATTTGTGACGAATGTGTAGAACTTTGCACAAGCATTATAGAAACAGAATT
>CATLUC010000023.1:5378-8534 GCA_950059165.1 uncultured Clostridium sp. | reverse complement strand
AAAGCAGGATATACATTAAATGAATTAAATAATGTACCAAGTCCTAGAGAAATAAAACAAATATTAGATGAATATGTAGTTCGGGCAAGAAGAAGCTAAAAAAACTTTATCAGTAGCAGTATATAACCATTATAAAAGAATTGCACATGAAGAAAATGCATCTAAAGACGATGTAGAAATCCAAAAAAGTAATATTTTGCTTTTAGGACCTACAGGTTGTGGAAAAACTTTACTTGCAAGAACATTAGCAAAAATATTAAATGTTCCATTTGCAATAGCAGATGCAACAACATTAACAGAAGCAGGATATGTTGGAGAAGATGTTGAAAACATCCTACTAAAACTTATTCAAGCAGCAGATGGAGATGTCCAAAAAGCAGAAAAAGGGATTATTTATATTGATGAAATTGACAAAATAACAAGAAAATCAGAAAACCCATCTATTACAAGAGATGTAAGTGGAGAAGGTGTACAACAAGCATTACTTAAAATAATTGAAGGAACAATTGCATCTGTTCCACCACAAGGGGGAAGAAAACATCCAAACCAAGAATTAATTCAAATTAACACAGAAAACATATTAATTATATGTGGGGGTGCTTTTGAAGGGCTAGAAGATATAATAAAAGACAGAACAGGAGAAAAAGCAATTGGATTTGGAAGTCAAATAAAAAGTAAAAAAGAATTAAAACAATATGAAATATTTCAAGAACTATTACCACAAGACTTATTAAAATTTGGTTTAATTCCAGAATTTATAGGAAGATTGCCAATTATAGCAACTCTAAAAGAATTAGATGAACAAGCACTAATTAAAATATTAATTGAGCCTAAAAATGCTTTAGTAAAGCAATATCAAAAATTATTCCAAATAGATGATGTTGAATTAATTTTTGAACAAGAAGCAATAGAAGCAATTGTAAAAAAAGCAATAGAAAGAAAAACAGGAGCAAGAGGATTACGTTCTATAATAGAAGAAATAATGAGAGACATCATGTATGAAATTCCTTCAAATCCAAATATAGAAAAATGCACTATAAAAAAAGAAACTGTATTAAATCATGCAGAACCAGAAGTTGTTATTAATGAAGGGAAAACAGTACGCAAATCAATTATAAAAAAGAAAAGGCAAATGCCAGAAAATAGAGATAAAAAAGAAACAGCATAAAACTGTTTCTTTTGTTATGTTATAGGAAAAATCAGAGATTTTCCTATAACATCAATATTTCACACAATTTTACTTCAAGCAAAAATAAACAAAAGACTTGACTTAAAATGACACATAATATATGATATTATAGAAAATAAAAACATATGATAGTAACAAAGAATAAAAAGAATTATTTTTGTAGAAACTAATGAAAACTATGGAGGAAAATTGGATGGAAAATAAAAATGAAACAGGTATTACATTAATTGCACTTGTAATAACAATAATTATATTATTAATTTTAGCAGGAGTGGCAATTGCGACAATTTCTCGGAGAAAATGGAGTATTAAATAAAGCAAATACAGCAGATATAGAAACAAAAAAACAAGGAGCAAAAGAAAAAGTACAAGTAGAAGTGATGGGAAGCTATAGAAATGATGGAAAAATAGATTTAGAAGAATTAAATACAAATTTAAAGAAAAATATTCAAGGTTTAATATATAAAGGCAATGCAATTTCAGATACAAATAAAATAGAAAACGTGCTAGAAATAGTTAATGTAGATGGATATAAAGTGAAGATATGGGAAAGTGGAGAGGTAACTTTAGAAGGAGAAAATTTACCTATACTACTAGAATATGAAGTAGCAGTTCCTGGTGAAAAAGTAACAGGAGAAAAAATAAAATCTATAAAAAAAATGGAACAGCAATAATACCAGTAGGATTTGCAATTGTTCCAGGACTAGATGATGTAGAAGAAGGACTAGTTATTTCAGATAGTATAGAAGACACAGAAGAAAATACAAGTGCAAAAGTAGCAAAAGGAAATCAATTTGTATGGGTATCAGTAACAGATGAAACTAAATACGAAAGAAATACAAATTATTATGATATGAATATATCGTCTAATTCAATTGATGATACAGGATATTTACCAGAAGGAATAATAAATGAAGAACAAGATGTAAGAAATGTAAAAGGATTTTATATTTCAAGATATGAAGCAGGAAAAGAGGGAACAAATACCTTAGTAAGTAAGAAAGAAGCAAATATATGGGTTGATATTTCACAGGAAGAAACTAAAAGTGTTGCAAAAACAATGTTTCAAGATAATAACCATGTAAAAAGTGCATTGATATCAGGAATTCAATGGGATATGACAATGTCATTTATAACTCGCACACCACTAAGGAAAGATGGATTAGGAGTAAATGATTATGATGTGACAAAAAATGATAGTAGTAGACATATAGGAGATACTGTAGCAATAGCAGGAAACAATGAAGCAGATAAAGTATGTAATATATATGATTTAGAGGGAAATGCGTGGAAATATGTAGCAGAAAAAAATACTTATGAACGAAATCTTCCGATTAATGGAAGAGGAGGGTTTTATATTAACTTTGATGGTCGTGGAAGTGCTTTGCGTCTTGATGACAAAGGTAATGCTGAAATTGTTGGTTATTTTCGTTTAGTACTTTATGTAATTTAAATAGGTAATATAAAAAAATATAGATTATAGTACGGGTTAAAAAGAACACAAAAATAATTATAATGCATATAAATAGCCTAAGGGGGATTTCAAAATGGAATATAATAGACAAATGGTTATAGAATATGCAAAAAAGTGGGCTTTTTTAAGAAACCCTAAATATTATAACTTTGACAGTGTAGGTCGGAGACTGTACAAGCTTTGCTTCACAATGTATTTATAGTGGTAGCAAAAAAATGAATTATAGCAAAAACTTAGGATGGTATTATATAAATGGAAATAACAAATCACCATCTTGGAGTGGTGTAGAATATTTATATCAATTTTTAACAAAAAATAAAGGCGTTGGTCCACAAGCTAAGGAAACAACACAAAATAATGTGGAATTGGGTGATATAGCACAATTATCTTTTGATGGTATAAAATTTGGTCATACATTAGTTATAGTGAAAATTGAAAATAAATTTACACTAAGTGGAATTAAAATTGCTTCACATACATTTGATAGCTTTGA
>CATLUC010000023.1:0-5352 GCA_950059165.1 uncultured Clostridium sp. | reverse complement strand
TATAATATTTTAGTTGTTGACGATGATAAAGAAATTGTTGGAGCAATTGAAATTTACTTAAAAAAAGAAGGATATAACATACTAAAAGCTTATAATGGAAACGAAGCTTTAGAAAAAGTAAAAGAAAACGAAATTCATTTAATTATATTAGACATTATGATGCCAGAAAAAGATGGAATAGAAACATTAGAAGAAATAAGAAAAAACAAAAGCATACCAGTAATTTTATTATCTGCTAAATCAGAAGACTATGACAAAATTGGAGGACTAAACTCTGGTGCAGATGATTATATAACAAAACCATTCAATCCATTAGAACTAATAGCAAGAGTTAATTCAAACCTAAGAAGATACGTAAGTTTACGGTTCATTAGAAAACAAAGACAATAATAAAACTTACAAAACAGGAGAATTAATAATAAATGATGAAACAAAAAAAGTAATAGCAGAAGGAAAAGAAGTTAAACTAACAGCAACAGAATACAATATATTAAAATTTTTGCTAGAAAACAAGGGAAAAGTATATTCAATTCCAGAAATTTATGAAAATGTATGGAAAGAAGAGGGATTTGGTGCAGAAAATATCATAGCAGTTCATATAAGGCATATAAGAGAAAAGATTGAAATAAACCCAAAAGACCCTAAATACTTAAAAGTAATTTGGGGCGTGGGGTATAAAATAGAGGATAACTTTTAGTTAAAGGTAAAAAATAATTACAATAAGGAAGGGAAAAGAAAAAAATGGAAAAAGCAAGAAATTCAGCACTATTAAAAATAATATGTTATATTATAACACCAATAATAGCTGCAACATTTATACTTAGTATATTACATATGGCTTTTTTAACTGAATTTACAAATGAGAAAGAAACAAAATATATACAAACCCAAAGCTTTGCAAATAACTATCTAAATGTTGTAATTAACAAAGTGGAATATTATTGCCAAAGTGACAATTTTATAGAGTTAGAAGATGAGACAGGAAAAGCCTATTATTATACAAATGAACAAAACACATATAACTATTATAATGGAATTGGAACATATATAGACTATGTCATTATTGAAAAAGAAACAGGAAAGATGTATACAAACATAAAAAGCAACGATTACCAAAAAACAAAAGATGAAATGAAAAATCATGAGATATATTGGAATTTTGTAGATGAAAAAATAGATACAAATTTAGAATATATAAATCAGGACAATATAAAATATAATTACAATTATAGTTATTACATTAAAACAACATCAACACATTCAATACATGGTACAGTAACTGAAAATAGTTTAAAAGATTATGAGGTATATAGCTGTTACAATGAAGAAAAAGCCCAGCAACCAACAAGATTTGCTGTTTCAAAAACATTTTATGACAATATGCTACAAAATAGAGAATATCCAATGTACAATTGTTTAATTAGTATCAGCTTATTAATTATAATCATTGTATACCTATTTTGGTCAATTGGACACAAAAAGGGAAAAGAAGGAATATATTTAAATGCTTTAGATAAAATACCTTATGAAGTAATTGGGATAGCATGTATTTGGACTATTGGTATAATGATAGCAATTCTTGCCAATATAGGTGACATTAGCTTTAGTTATATTTTTATAACTATACTTATTATAACATATTTAATTTCATATATAGCATTTTGCATATTATGTGTTACAACAATAAAAAGACTTAAAGCAAAACAATTTATAAAAAGTTTCTTAAGTTATAAAATAATAAATTGGTTATACAAAAAAACCAAAAAAATAATACATGAAATAAATAACAAAACATCGTCATCAAAAAAAATCTTTTGGTATTACTTAGGGTTTATAATAATTAGCATAATATTGGGAGCATCAATATCAACAGGAATAGCAATAATGCTACTAATTGCATTTTGGATTTGGGTATTTTACAAAATAAGAAAATACAATAGACAACAAGATGAAATAAAACAAGCATTAGAAAAAATATATCAAGGAAAAACAGACATATACCTAGATACAGAAGAATTAGTAGGAACATTAAAACAAATGGCAATCTATGTAAATGACATTGCAGGAGGATTTTCTAATGCAATAGAAGAAAGTCTAAAATCTGAAAGACTAAAAACAGAATTAATAACAAATGTATCACATGACATCAAAACTCCACTAACATCAATTATAAACTATGTTGATTTATTAAAAAAAGAAGACATACAAAATGAAAAAGTACAAGAATACATTAAAATATTAGACCAAAAATCACAAAGACTAAAAAAGCTTACAGAAGACTTAGTAGAAGCATCTAAAGTATCTTCTGGAAACGTAAAACTAAACATAGAAGAAATAAACCTAAAAGAATTAATAAATCAAAGTGTAGGAGAATTTAAAGACAAATTTGAAGAAAAAAACCTAAAAATAGAAACAAACATACCAAATGAAGCAGTAAAAATAAAAGCAGACAACAGATATATGTACAGAGTAATAGAGAATCTATTTAGCAACATAACAAAATATGCACAAGAAAACTCAAGAGTATATATAGATATGAAAAACGAAAAAAATCACATAGAAATCAGTATAAAAAACATATCAAAAGACAAACTAAATATAAGTAGCGATGAACTTATGCAAAGATTTGTAAGAGGTGACAAATCAAGATACACAGAAGGAAGTGGGCTAGGACTGTCAATAGCAAAAAGCCTTGTAGAATTGCAAAGAGGAAAATTTGAAATAATAATAGATGGGGACCTATTTAAAGTACTTATGCAGTGGTAATGTGAAAAAGGAAACGTCCCTAACGGCACAAAGTCTAAACACGATACGGAGGAAAAAGTATGAAGAAATTAATTGCTATCATAGTAATTTTAATTGTTATTTTAATAGGAATTATAGGCTATAAAAAGGTAATGATAAAAGCAAATAATAATACAAATATACAAGAAATAGAGAAAATAGAGGAATATTTAACAAAAATTTATATGTGGAAAGAAATAACAAAAGAAGCTTTGCCAACTTTTGAAGATATTAATGAAGCAGATGATATGTGGCTATGGTCTGTAGTTGAGAAAAATATAGAAGATTATGAAATTTCTTATGAACAAATACAAATTAAAGCAAAGGAGTTGTTTGGTAATGATTTTACTAAAGAATTTCCAAAAGAAGGAACTAAAAATTTGACTTATAATGAAGAAACTAATAAATATTATGCAAAAGGTATTTCATTAGACCAATTAGAGGATAGCTTTTTGCTAAACCAAATAAATAAAACACAAGATGGTTTCGAGGTAGAAATTATTGAGTATTTAGAAGATTATTCTGAAAGTTCACAAAATAGTGAAATAATTAGAATAAGGAATCTAGAAGAACAAATTATAGGTGAAGTTAAAGAAAGTGATGGAGAAACGAAAATACAAGAAATTTAAAATATAATAAAGAAGATGGAATATTTATACATCAAGTTATGTTATAGAGGGGAAAATATGTTGAAACAATTAGAAAAATGTAGCATTTGTCCACATGAGTGTAAATGTGATAGAAATGATGGGAAAATAGGAAGATGTAAGGCTAGTAATAAAGTCAAAATTGCATTATATAGCACACACAACTTTGAAGAACCTTGTATAAGTGGCAAAAACGGTTCTGGAACTGTTTTCTTTTCGAATTGTAATTTGAATTGCGTTTATTGCCAAAATTATGAAATAAGTCAACAAGGAAAAGGAAAGGAAATTAGCATAGAGGAATTAGCAAATATCTTTTTAAAACAACAAGAAAATAATGTGGAAAATATAAATTTAGTAACACCTACAAGCTATATTTTGCAAATTATAGAGGCAATTAAAATATCTAAACAAAAGGGTCTTACAATTCCTATTGTTTATAACACAAATAGTTATGAAAAAGTAGAAACTCTGAAATTGTTAGAAGGATATGTTGATGTATATTTACCAGATTTAAAATATGCAGATGACAAATTAGCAAAACAATATTCAAAAGTGGAAAACTATTTTTGCATTGCAACAAAGGCAATAAAAGAGATGGTAAGGCAAGTAGGTACTCCAAAATTTGATAAGAGAGGTTGCATAAAAAAAGGTGTTGTTGTAAGACATTTGGTTTTGCCAAATGAGATAGAAAATAGCAAAAAAGTTTTAAAGTGGCTTAAGAAAAATTTGCCAAATGAAATCTATATAAGTGTTATGGCACAATACTTTCCAACATATAAAGCAAAAGAAATAAGTGAATTAAATCGAAAGTTAACAAAATATGAATGGGAACAAATAGAAGATTACATAGAAGAACTAAAAATTGAAAATGGTTATATACAGGAATTAGGAGAACATGAAGAAGAATACGTGCCTAATTGGGAGTGGGAAGGATAAATTTTGTATATAAATTATAACTGTGAATAATGCCAAAATGTCGAATTTTGCGATGAAAAAATGGCGAAAAACCTTGAAAAAACGGCGAATTTGGAGTATAATTAAATTAAATTAAAATTATCGTCAGTAAACTATAGTTTGGTACCGAGAGAGAAAAAACTCCCTCGGTTTTTCATATACAACAAGAAAAGGCAGGAAATCAAATCCTGCCTTTATGTATTTATACAAATATATAAAAGCAAAATTTAACTTCCTACCTAAAAATGAAGAATTAAAGTTAAAGTAACAAAACGAAACTATTTCATTTGTTGTTCAGCTTGTTGTATCATTTTTCTAACCATGTTACCACCGATTCTACCAGCATCTTTAGCTGAGATATCTCCATTGTATCCGTCTTTTAAATTAACACCAACTTCACTAGCTACTTCATATTTAAATTTATCTAAAGCAGACATAGCTTCTGGAACTAATTTTTTGTTTGAATTTGTTGCCATCGTTTTTTCACCTCCTGTAATATTACATATAGAAAAAACCTTTGCTTTTTCTAATACTATCATTTGCTAAAAACCATAAAAATAAACAAGTAATTTTTTCCAAAATATTTTGAACATTAGACAACCTGTCCCAATTATGCCCACTTGCATTTTTATATGTAAAAAGTTATAATAGAAACGAATTTTAAGAAGTCAAAAGAGAAAGGAAATTGAAATGTATAAATTAGTAGCAATTGATTTAGATGGAACAATGCTTAATAAGTATGGAGTGGTAACACAAAATACTAAAGAGCAGATTAGAAAGACTATTGAAAAAGGAATAGATGTTGTTATTGCTTCTGGAAGACCTATTGATTCGACTAAAACAATAGCAAAAGAAATTGGAAGTAAAAATTATTTTATAGCAGGTAATGGTGCTCTTATTTATGATATCAAAAAAGATGAGATTATTTACGATAAATTATTACCAAAAGAAAAAGTTTTAGAAATTA
>CATLUC010000022.1 GCA_950059165.1 uncultured Clostridium sp. | reverse complement strand
TTATATAGATTAAATTTTTATATATTTTTGTTTCACATCATTGACACAACAACATAAAATAATGTTAAAATGAAAATTAGGTATGGACTTTTTATGTTTTTTCGGATATAATAGACGGTGAAAGGAACGTGATAAAATGGAAAGAGAAAACACCTTAAACAAGACAATTTATAATTTTTCAGAAAAAATAGATATGATTCAAACAATTATAATAGCACTAATAGCCTTTTTAGTGCCAACTTTTTTAGCTCAACTAATTAGTGTAGTATTTGGAAAACAAAGTGTAATAGTAGCCAACTCACAAATAATTGTAGGCTCTATTGTAAATACAGCATTAATTATGTCTGCAATTAATATAAAAGGATGGAAAAAAATAATTGCAATTGTGACAATGCCAAGCATATCAACAATTTTAAGTGGTTATATATTTGGAACAGCATCTGTTTATATGGTTTATATGATACCAGCTATTTGGTTAGGAAATTTTGCTCTTATATACACATATAAATTAATCATGTTAAATAAAAACAAAAATTATTTTTTAGCAGGAATAGTAGGGATTATATTAAAAGTTCTAATAATTTTTGGAGCTTTTGAATTATTAAATGTATTTAATGTTTTTCCAGAAAAGCTAGTTAATAATTTGCAAACAGCAATGGGAATGACACAATTAATAACAGCAACAATAGGAATGATAATTGCGTTTCCTATTTCTTTAGTAGAAAAAAGAAAATTAGCAAATAATTAGAAATTAAAAAATAAAGATTATATATAAAATTAAAAGTATGTAAAATTTTTGGAGGTTGCAACAAAATGTATGAAAGAAGCGCTATTGTTTTAGAAAGATATCTAGAAAAGCTTTTAAAATTTGATAAAACATATAATCTAAAGAAAAATAATGAAAATTATACAGAATTAATAAGTGAGATTGAAAACTATCAAATAATGACAAATAAAGAAACAAAAGTAATACAAGAATTTGATGATGCAGTTGCAAAAATAGAAGGGTTGCAACAAGAACAAGAAAGATTGTGTAAAACTAACATGAAATTAGAAAGCGATAGAGTGCAATTTTTTAAAGACCTAGGAGAAGATGCACAAGTATTAGATGGCAAATTCAAAAGAATAGAAGTCTCACTTGATAAAAATAATGCACAATTAAAAGAAATTAGAGAAGAATTTGTTAAGCAATTAAATGATTTTTCACAAAAACAAAAAGACAGAAATAAATGTGATAAAGCAAAAAGAATAGGTGAAGCAAAACATATAGAGTACATTAAGAGGATGCATACAGAATTTGAACAAATTAATATTAAAGATGTAGTAGAAATGAAAGATTTTATTACTTCAGAAAAAGAACATATTAAACAAGATATGTTAATAATTATGTCAAAAAATGGCAAAAGTGAAAGAGTTGCATTTGACCAAGATGTATTAAGAAAAGCTATTAACATTAGAATTGATATAGCAGAAAAAGAAGCAGATTGCTATACTTCTGTCTATGATAAAATGAAAAAATTGTTAGCAGAAACAGATAATGAAACAATTAGGTTAAACAAATACAAAAAAACGTTAAGAGATACAAGTGTTAAATTAGCATTTTTAGACGCTGTAAAAGATTATATTGTAAGTTTTTTAGATTATGAAAGAATGACAGCAATAAATGGAACAAAAGCACATAAGAAAATGATGATAGAAGCTTGTAATAATTTTGAGCGTGACATGATACAAATTAGAAATCTATATGAATTAATTTTAAAGGAAGCAGCTACTAGGTCAACTAAAAAAGCATATAAAGAACTATATAATAAAACCTATTTAAGAAACATTGAAGACAAAGAAAAGAACTTCGAACAAGAAGTTAACAATGTAAATATCAGTATGGGGACAGTAATCAACTCAAATTATTGGAGAATTGAGGGCATTAAAAATATATATAATGTATTCCAAAAAGAAGTATCTGAAAAATTTGAAAGGGATTTATCAGAGTTTAGAATTGATGAAGAACCAGATGAAGTTGAAATTGGTCAAGTAACCATACAAGAAAGCCTTTATACAAGCATAAATGAAGACAAAAAAGAAACTAAACCTAAAAAGAAACGTAAAATATTACAAATAGCACAAGAGGAAGAAGACGAATTAGAAAAATATTTTGCACAAGAAAGTGACGAAAATACTCATAATACAAAGTATGAAGAAAACGAAGAAATAGAAGACTATTATAACAATGAAGAAGAGACTCAAGAAGATTACTATGACAATGAAGAAGACGAAGAAGAGTATTACGACAATGAAGAGGAAGACCAAGAAGATGAAGAAGAATATTATGACGATGATGAAGAAGAATATTATGACGATGAAGATGAAGAAGACGAAGAAGAGTATTATGACGATGAAGAGGAAGAAGACGAAGAAGATTATTATGACGATGAAGAGGAAGACGAAGAAGAATATTATGACGATGATGAAGAAGACGAAGAAGAATATTATGACTATGAAGAGGAAGACCAAGAAGAGTATTATGAAGAAGATGATGAAGAGGAGGACCAGGAAGAATACTATAATACAGAAAAATATGAAGAAGATGATAATCAAGAACATTATACTGACTTCCAATTAGAATATAATAATAGAAAGAAAAAAATAGAAGAACAAGAAAAAGACCAATACATAGAAAACTACATAAATACATATGAAGAAGATGAAGATGACGATTATAAAGCGTATTATGAAAGAAGAAGAACAACATATAATGATTATTATGACGATGATGATGACGAAGAATATGAAAATATTTACCAATATAAATATGATGAAGAAGATGACGAAGAAGAAGGTAAAAATAAAAGAAAGAAAAGTGATGATTACTTTGATGATGAAGATAGCTTAGATAATATAATTGCAAATAGCAGAAAAAAAGCAATAAAAAGAACAACACACAAAAAAGGAAATAAAGGAATATTAGACAAATTTTTTAATAAAGATTTTAAAATGAAGCTATTTTAAAATAAAAGGGGACGAAAAGGAGGAAGTATGTTAAAACTAGAAAAAATCACCAAAGACTATATTTCAGGAGATTCTAAAGTTCAAGCATTAAAAGGAATTGATATAGAATTTAGAAAAAGCGAATTTGTATCAATTCTAGGACAAAGTGGGTGTGGTAAAACCACACTTTTAAATATAATAGGAGGACTAGACAAATATACATCACGGAGACTTAATTATAAATGGAAAATCAACAAAAAAATTTAAAGACAAAGACTGGGATGCATATCGTAACTATTCAATTGGGTTTGTTTTCCAAAGTTACAATCTAATACCACACCAAACAATTTTATCAAATGTGGAACTTGCTTTAACCATTTCAGGAGTATCAAGAAAAGAAAGAAAACAAAGAGCAATAAAGGCCTTAGAAGATGTTGGTTTAAAAGAACAAATACACAAAAAACCGAACCAGCTATCAGGTGGGCAAATGCAAAGAGTAGCAATTGCAAGAGCATTGGTAAACAATCCTGACATTATTTTAGCAGATGAACCAACTGGTGCGTTAGACACAAAAACAAGTAGACAAATTATGGAAATTTTAAAAGAAATATCAAAAAACAAATTAATAATAATGGTAACACACAACCCTGAACTAGCACAAGAATATTCTACAAGAATTGTCAAGATATTAGATGGTGTAATTACAGATGATTCAAAACCATTTACAAAACAAGACAAAGAAACAGAAAAAGTGCAAGCAAAAAATGGAAGAACTTCAATGAAATTCTTTACAGCCTTAAGGCTAAGCTTAAATAACTTAATGACAAAAAAAGGAAGAACATTATTAACATCATTTGCAGGAAGTATAGGAATTATAGGAATTGCACTTATACTTGCAATTTCAACAGGTGTGCAAAACTACATAAATAAAGTAGAAGAAGACACTTTGTCATCATACCCAATTACAATTCAAGAAACAAGTATAGATATGTCAGCAATGATGGCATCTATGATGGGAACAGAAAGTAGTAAACAAGATTCAGAAGATGGCAAAGTACATTCAGCAGACATTATGAATGAAATGATAACAACACTATCAAATAAAAAAGAAAGTAACAACTTAGAAGAATTAAAAAAATACTTAGAAGAAGGAAACAATGAAATAACAAATAATAGCAATAGTATTGAATATGGATATAATTTAAAAATCAATTTATATAAACCAAATACAGAAAATGGAATTGTAAAGGTGAATCCAAGTACTGTTATGAATGCATTTGGCATGGGAGAAATGATAGAAGCACAAAATAGTTCTTCTGTTGCATCTATTTTTGGTGATACAATGATGACAAATACTGATATATGGATAGAAATGCTAAATAACCAGCAATTATTAGAAAGCCAATTTGATTTAGTAAAAGGTAATTGGCCAAAAGCATATAATGAAGTTGTTTTAATATTAAAAGAAGATGGAAGAATTGATGATTACACATTATATTCTTTAGGTTTGAAAAACCAAGAAGAACTAGAAGAAAAATGGAAAGCAGTAGAAAAAGGAGAAAAAATAGAAGAAAATCAAGAGCCTACATCATATACATATGACGAATTAATGAACCTATCTTTTAAATTATTGATAAATTCAGACTATTATAAAAAGGAAAATGGATTATGGTTAAATCAAAAAGATGATGAACAATATATGAAGGACAAAATAGCTAAAGCAGAGGAAATAAAAGTTGTAGGAATTATTAAACAAAATGAACAAAGCGTAGCAAGTACAGCAGTAACTAGTGGAATAGGTTACACAAAAGACTTAAAAGAACATGTAATAAAAAAATCAAATGAGGCTGAAATAGTAAAAGAACAAAAAGAAAAGCCAGAAATTAATGTGTTTTCAGGTTTAGAATTTCCAAAAGATGAAGAAAAAGACAAAATGGTAAATCTAAGTAATGAACAAAAAATGGCAATGAGTAAATTAAGTAGTGAAGAAATTGCAAAAATGATGGAAACATATACAGCAAACAAAGATGCAAGTTATGATAAAAATTTAGAGACTTTATCAGCAATAGATATAGAAAAGCCTACATCTATTAGCATATATCCAAAGAATTTTGAAGCAAAAGACAAAATAGCAGATGCAATAGAAGCTTACAACCAAAAGCAAAAAGATGAACAAAAAGAAGCAAATGTTATAAATTATACAGATATAGTAGGGGTTATGATGAAATCAGTTAGTCAAATTATTGATACTATTAGTTATGTATTAATTGCATTTGTTGCTATATCTTTAATTGTATCTTCTATTATGATAGGAATTATTACTTATATTTCTGTACTAGAAAGAACAAAAGAAATAGGAATTTTAAGAGCAATTGGAGCTTCTAAAAAAGATATTTCTAGGGTATTTAATGCAGAAACATTTATTTTAGGATTAATAGCAGGTTTATTAGGAATTGGAATAACAGTACTACTTACAATTCCAATTAACAGTATGATTTATAGCTTAACAGGAGTAGTTGTCACAACTACTGTGCCACCAGTTGCAGGAGTTGTTTTGGTTATAATTAGCATGTTGTTAACAATTATTGCAGGATTAATACCATCTAAAATGGCAAGTAAAAAAGACCCAGTAGAAGCATTAAGAACAGAATAAAAGGTAACATAAAAAGCTTTGCGTAATGCAATAAAATCAAGCGATAGAGCACTTTTAGGAAAATTAAAAAAATATTAAAAAATCTATTGACTTATAAAATAAAATGGGGTAAAATGTCATTGTGTAACCTAAAACAGATTAAAAAACAATATAAGGGGGTGAATTTTTAAAAAAAGTGGGAATGACAGTTTATGGTAAAGCCAAAAGAGCAAAAAAGAACTCGAAAAAAAAGGTGGTAGTAACTTGTATCATTTTGCTAATCATGTTTTTAGCTATTGGCTATATAATATATAGTACAAGATTTTGGGAAATGAAAGACAATCAAAATCAAACAGATAGCGAAACAGTAGAACCGGAGCAAAACGATACACCAGTAGAAGAAACACCAACTGTAGAAGAACCGAAAGACGAAATTGTTGATACTAGTGATATACCAGCAACAATGGGAAACTATAAAGTGCTTGGTCAATTAGTTATTGACAAAATAGATGTAAAAAAGAACATATTATCGGTATCAGAAAATGCTTCATTAGCATTATCAGTTGCACATTTCTATCCACCAAATCTAGGCGTAAACGAGTCAGGAAACTTTTGTATTGACGGGCATAACTGGAAAGGTATGCTAAAGAGGTTGTCTGAAATACAAGTAGGAGATACTTTTTATTTGATTAACCGTGAAACAAAAACAAAAGTAAACTATGAAATATATAATATATATACTTGTGTTCCAGAAGATTTATCATGTTTAGACCAAAATCATGATGGAAAGAGAGAAGTAACTCTCATAACTTGTAATCCAGGAGGACTTACAAGATTAATCTGCAAGGCGAGAGAGACATAAAAAAATAACAAAAAAGTACATATAAAATGTACGTACAAACGTAAAAAAAAGAAAGGAATGAAATGAAAATGAAAAATATGAAAAAAACAATAATAGGAGTAGCAATTATAGCTATGTTTTTAATAACAATGATGGGGAGTGTTAATGCAGCAAGCATGACAGCTAGCGCATCACAAGTAGAAGTAGATAAAGGAGTATCAGTTACAATTAGTACAAATGTAACAATGAAAGCAGTTCAATTTAAATTAGCTTACGATAAAGATAATTTCACATACACAGGATATACATCAAAAGCTGGAGCAACAGCAACAGTAACAGAAACAGCAGAAGGATTAACATTTGCATTAGCTAACTCAGCAGCACCAGAAGATGCAAAATCAATAGTACTTAACTTTACAGCAAAAGCTGAAACAGCAAACGTAAACGAAGAAACATTTACAATTAGTGGATTCAAAGCTGGAACATCTGCTGAAAGAGATGACAACATAAACGCAACAACAACAGTAAAAGTAGTAGCAGCAACAGTAGTAGAACCAGAACAACCAGAAAACCCAGGAACTACAGATGACAATAACAAACCAGCTGAAGATAATACAGATAACAAAGGAACAACAACAACAACTAACAATGGAAAAGTTTCAACAAATGGAAAAGTTATCACAAAATTAAACCAAACAGGAACACCATTATTTATAGGAGCTGCAGTAGTAGTAGCTTTAGCAGGTGCAGTATTAGTAGTTAGAAAAGCAAAATAAGACTAATAAATTAAAATAAAATTAAAACAAAAATTAAATTAGAACTTTTGGGAGGAATGAAAAGTGAAAAAAAATTATAGATTTTTATCATCAATAGCTTTAACAGGAATGCTAGCAACAAGTATTATGGGTACAACAGTAAATGCTGCAACACCATCAGTAGACGTTATAGGAGTTTGCTCAAATGTATTAAGCAGTAAAATGGTACCAGTTGTTGTAAAAAATGGAGCAGATTCTGTAACAATAACTGATATAAAAAATAGTGGAAAATTTGATATAGTTTCAGTTTTAGATGCAAACGCACCTTTAAAAACAGGAAGCAAATTCAAAGTTAAAGATGGAACAGAATACACAGTAGTTGTATATGGAGATGCAAACAAAGATGGTTCTGTAGATGCATTTGATGCTTTATATATCCAAGAAAATGCATTTAATGAATTTAAAGGAGAAGAAAAAGTAGCAGCAGATGTTATAAGAAAAGATAATTCAGGAGTAGATACTTTTGATGCTTTAAGAATTCAAGAATATGCTGGTGGAGCACAAGTAAGAGTAACAGATGAACCACACACACCAGATGCAGACCCAGTAGTTACTGATTCAAACTACACAGTAAAAGTAAATGAGAATGGATTTATAAACAACCAAAATGATACAGCAACTAAAGTTGAATTAAAACTTGCTAAAACTTATGATGAAGCAAAAACATTAAAAGTTAAAGTAATAGATGAAAACGAAAATGCTAAAGAAGTAACTATTACAATACCAGCTCATACAGATACATATGTATTCACAGATGCTCAAGCAATTGATACAACAGCAGCAACAGCTTTAGCAAATGGTAAAATAACAATTGAATTATATGAAGGTACTAAATTAGTTGGAACAGCTACAACAACTAAACATGTTGAAACACCAGTAGCTGCAAAAGTAGTAGCTTCTCGTCCAAGTGCTACAACAGCAGCATTATCTTTAGAAGGATATGGAGAAGGAAAAATAGTAACTGTAAAATATAAAATTGCAGGAACTACAGAAGAAAAAGAAATCAACAATGTAAATGACAAATTAGCTAACCAAAAACTTGATTATGTATTTCCAGAAGGTGCTACAACAATGGACATAACTTTAGTAGACGAATATGGAAATGAAGCAAAAATAAATGGTGTAGCTATCCCAGCTCATGGAGCAAAAGCTGTTGAACCAGTTGAAACAGTTACAGCACCTGATTTAACAAAAACAGCTACAGCTAAATTTACAACAGACGTAAGTGTAGCTAATGGTGAAGCTATATTATATGATGCAAATGGAAATATAGTAGATAAAAAGGCAATAACATCAGCAGACAATGTAACATTTGACTTAGATAAAGCTGGAAAATACAGAGTTGGAGTAATTGTTAGTGGTAATGGAACTACAACAACAAATTCAGAAGAAGTATTTTCAGATTTTGTAGAAGTTAAAGAATTAAATGCTGTAAGCAACGTTAAATTTGATGTTGACAAAGATGACAACAAGGTAATTTCATGGACAGATTCAAATGACAAAAAGAATATAGATGTTACTACACCTAATGATAGTGAATATACTCTTACATTTGAAAAATTAGATGGAGATAATGGATATGTTGCTGATGCAACTGTAACTGTTGACACATTAGATGCTGAAAAACACACAGCTGTTATTGACGGACTTGTAGCAGGTACTGTATATAGAGCAACTGTTGTTGTAAATCCTAAAGCAGGTCAAGGTGAATGGATAGTAAATTCAAATCCAACAGTATCTAGCCCATTCTTCTTTATAGATGCTTCTAATCTACTTGGAGCTTTAGATTCAAGAACAGATAGTTCATTAACTTATGTATTAGCAAATCCTATTAGTGTAAATGGAACAGAAGCTACATATAAAGCAGAAGTATATAAAATAAATACAGATAAAAGTGGCGTAGAATATATGTCAGACACAATGGAAAGTAAATCTGCAGTTGTAACAGAAACAAAGGCAGGAAAATTCCTAACAATAGAAGGTTTAGATAATAACCAAAAATATGCTATAAAAATAATTGCAAATGTTGGAGATGTAGAAGGAGAATCTAATTTAATAGGATATACTGCAGGAGCATATACTAATGCACCAAAAACATATGCAACAACACCAGCAATTAAAGGATTAAAAGTTGTTAAAACTACTGATATAACAGATACAGCAAAAGCTGTTGCAGGAACATTATTTGTAGATACAACTAATAATAAAGTAATTGTTAATGGAGATAAAGAAAATGTAATTACAATAGGAACAGCTAACAATAACTATACACTTGAATTCAATTCTATACTTACTTTAGCTGAAAGTTTACTAGATAATGATAAAATAACAGTAAATAATAATGAATCAGTAAGTCTTGAATTAACAGATGATGAAAGCTCTACTAATGTAATGACATTAACTAATGATTATGAAGGTCTAGCAATAAGTGTTAAAGGTCAAGGAACTGAAAGTGACAGAAAAATGACAATTGCTAGTGGTGCAAAATTAGATAAACTTACAGTTGAAGGAAATGGATTAATATTAGCTTTAACTAATAATGATGCAGATACAGAAGTAAGTATAGCTAATGGTGCAGAAGTTAAAGTTGCAGGAAGTAACAAAACTTATACACTTGTAAAAGGTGCAACAGCTACAATAGAAGGTATAACAGTAAATACAACAAGTGCTGATATATCAATGACATCTACAGGAGACAAAGCATTAACAGTAAATGCACCAAAAGGAGACCTTAATACAGATTTAACATTCACAAATAATAACAATGGTAGATATGATGTAGCTGATGAAGCAACAATAAACTTTGCATCAAATGACCAAACATCAAGAATTGCTGGAACAGTTAAAATCAATTCAACAAATGGTAAAGTTAAAGTAACATCACCTAATGACAATTCTTTAGATGTAACAAAACTTAACTTAGCTATAGATGTAACAGACGCAGATGTTGATATTACTGGATTCGAAGATTCAGCAAAAGTTAATGTAAGTGTTGCTACAACTGAAGCTAAAAAGACAGATACAACAATAAAAGCAATAGCAAAAAATATCGATATGCTTGATGACCTAGATGGTCTTACAATAGCAGATAACGATGAAATAACATTAAAGAAATATGCTGTTAATGAAGATATGAAAGCTAAAATTGGTGGAACAGCTAATACAACAATTGATGGTAAAAACAGAGAATTAATGCAAGAATTTATTAACACATTTGGTGTTGATGATGAAAACGTTAAATTAACAATTGTTGATGCTGCTACAGGTGAAGTAACTATAACATTCCCAGCAGAAACAGATATGTCAAAAGTAAATCTTTCAGGATTTGCAACATATGGGGAATAATTACAATTAATGTAATAAAAAAGGAGTAATCTTTCAAAGGTTGCTTCTTTTCTTAATTTGAAAAATTTTTTCTACAAAACCATTGCAAAGCATGGAAAATTATGGTAAACTATATTTATTAATTAGCTCTTAGAAATAGCTATAGTAAAATCACATTGCAATTTTTTTATCAATTTTTTTAAGAATATCAAAAATTAAAATCAAAAATCTTATAAACCTCACGAAATAAGTCTTTTTACATTTTAATTAAATCAAAAGTTTTTTTCAAAAGCTATTAAAGCAAAAATAAACTTTTATCAAAACAATCTTAAAAAATCGAAAAATTAACAAACAAATCTCCAAAAATATTGCGAACAAATAGCAAAATCTAATACTAATTAAAATTTAGGCAAAAATTTTACTAAAAATCATTATTTACTCTTGAATAAAAAAAGATTTTGTAGTAAAATTAGAAAGGAAGAAGAATGATAGAAAAAACAAAAGGAACTACATATGAAAAAGACCAAGGAGGAGCAACACTTTATAATGGTAAAATAGTAAGAATACCAGCAACAAGTGATTTCATGTTTAAAAATTTATTTGGAGTACAAGGAAAAGAAAAAAATTTAAAAGGATTGTTACAAGCTATCTTAAAAATAGAAATAGAAAGCTTAGAAATCCAAAATCCAGAATTGCAAAGGTATCACAAAAATGATAAATTAGGAGTTTTAGATGTAAGAGCAAAACTTTCAAACGGAACAGTTGCAAGCATTGAGATGCAAGTACAAGACGAGAATAACATTGGAGAAAGAACAACATTTTATGTTTGTAGATTATACATAAACACAATTGAAATAGGCGAAAATTATAATGAAACAAATAAAACAATAGCCATAGCAATAATAAATTTCAGTTATTTCAATAGAAGAGAATATCACTCCATTGCACATTTAAAATTTGAAGAATGCAAAGATAAAAATGAAATAGTAGAAGATATTTTAAAAGAAAGTGAATTATTAACAGATAAATTAGAAGTACATATTATAGATCTAGTAAAATTTAGGAAAATGAAAGAACCCAAAGGAGAATTGGCTGACTGGCTAAATTTAATTTTAGGAAACGAGGAGGAGATTACAGTGGCGAGTGAAAGAAATGAAAAAATAGCAAAAGTAAATGAAGAAAACAAAAAATTAAGCAGTAGCCAAGAAATGCAAGAATTATATTGGCTAAAACAAAAATATATTTACGACGAAAACACAAGAATTTCAGTTGCTACTAAAAAAGGAGAAGAAGCTCGGACTAAAAAAGGGAGAAGAAATGGGAAGAGAAGATGAAAAACTAAAAATAGCAAAAAAATTATTAAAAATGAAAATGCCAATTGAACAAATTATGGAAGCAACAGGACTAAGCAAAGAAGAAATAGAAAAGATAAATTAACATATCTCCACTACATAGTACATTAATTCAATTAAAATCCCTAAAAAGTGTCGAACAAAACTCTTAAAAAGTGTCGATTAAAACTCTTAAAAAGTGTCGACTACATATTGACTATTTGTTGAAAGAATGTTATATTAAATAAAGAGGTGAACAAATTGGCACTAGATAGAAATGATTATAAAAAAAGATTAATTGAAAAAAAATTAGAAGATTATTTATCTGTATTTGGGGCAGTAAGTATAGAAGGACCAAAATGGTGTGGTAAAACATGGACATCATTGAAACACTCTAAAAGTGAAGTTTATATGGATGATGATGATGTAAGAGAAATGGCAAAACTGGATGTAAAATCAGTTTTTAATAATGATTTGAAAAAAAGGCCACAACTAATAGATGAATGGCATTTAGTTCCAACAATATGGGATGCAGTAAGGCGTGAATGTGATAAAACGACTGAAAAAGGGAACTTTATTATAACAGGTTCTACAACATTACCAGATAAAATAATGAAAGAAAAAGTACATCACTCAGGAGCAGGAAGAATTGGAAGATTAAATATGTATACAATGAGTTTATATGAATCAGGAGATTCTTCAGGAAAAGCATCTTTAACAAAAATGCTAAACAATACGCAAGAAACAATTAATACAGGGAATATCGAAATATCACAATTAGCAAAATTACTAATAAGAGGTGGTTGGCCAGCCAATATAAATATTAGTGAAAACAAAATCGGATTAATTCCAAAATCATATATAAATTCAATTTTAAACATAGATATGAATGAAGAAACAGAAAAAAGAAGAGACAAAAATAAAATGAGAATGTTGCTTAAATCACTTGCAAGGAATGAAGCATCAATTGTAGGAAATAAAACAATAATAAAAGATATAGAAGAATACGAAAATGGTCAAGAACTTTTATCTAGTAGAGATACTGTAATAGATTATTTAGATGTATTAGATAGATTACATTTAATAGAAAATCAAGAAGCATATGGAGAAAATTATCGTTCTCCTAGCAGAGTTGGAAAATCTCCTAAAAGGCATCTTACAGACCCATCATTATCATGTGCTTGCTTAGGATTAACACCAGAAAAACTTTTAAAAGATTTAAATACATTTGGATTTATGTTTGAAGCATTAGTAGAAAGAGATTTAAGAATATATATGGATTATTTAGATGGACATTTATATCATTTTAGAGATAATGTAACAGGTCTGGAAGTAGACTCAATTTTAGAGTTTGCAGATGGAGAATATGCAGCAGTAGAAATAAAATTAGGATATAATCAAATTGAAGAAGCAAAGAAAAATTTATTAAACTTTTATGATAATATGACAAAAAAACCTTCATTCATGTGTATTATATTTGGAAAATGTCCAGCGGTAATAAAAGACCCTAAAACAGGTATTTACATAGTACCAATTACAGCATTAAAACCATAAAAAATATAGAAAGTTGAGGAAAATAAAATGAACAAATATTATTTTACATCAGAAAGTGTAACAGAAGGGCATCCAGACAAATTATGTGATACAATATCAGATAAAATATTAGATGAATGTATACAACAAGACAAAAATGCAAGGGTAGCAGTAGAAACATTTGCATCTCAAAATAAAATAGCATTAGCAGGTCAAATAACAATGCAAGGACAAGTTGATTATGAAAAAATCGTTAGGAAGGCAATTGAAGACATTGGATATGGAGAGGCAAATATAGATATAGACCCTAAAACTTGCCAAATAGACATAAATATAACAAAACAAAGTCCAGATATTGCAATGGGAGTAGATGTAGGAGGAGCAGGAGACCAAGGGATTATGTTTGGATTTGCATCAGATGAAACCGAAAACTATATGCCATATGCAATTAGTATGGCACATAAATTATCAAAAAAACTAACAGAAGTAAGAAAAGAAAAAATAATACCATATCTACGTCCAGATGGAAAAACACAAGTAACAGTAGAATATGAAGACGATAAGCCTAAAAGAATTGAAACTATTTTAATTTCTACACAACATGAAGCAGAAGTAACAATGGAGCAATTAAAAAAAGATATTATGGAAAAAGTAATTAAGCAAACAGTGCAAAAAAATATGATAGATGAAAAAACAAACATCTATATAAACCCAACAGGAAGGTTTGTTATTGGAGGCCCATTGGGAGACACAGGCTTAACAGGAAGAAAAATTATAGTAGATACTTATGGTGGATATAGTAGACATGGTGGAGGCTGTTTTTCAGGAAAAGACCCAAGTAAAGTAGACCGTAGTAGTTGTTATATGATGAGGCATATTGCTAAAAATATTGTTGCAAATGGTTATGCTAAAAAATGTGAAATACAAGTATCTTATGCAATTGGTATGGAAGAACCATTGTCTATTTATGTAGATACTTTCGGAACAGGGACAAAATCTCAAGAGGAATTAGTAGATTTAATAAAAACAAAGTTTGATTTAACTCCAGATGGAATTATTAAATATTTAGATTTAAAACAACCTATATATTCGAAAACAACAAATTATGGGCATTTTGGAAAAGAAAATCTGCCTTGGGAAAAAGTTATAAAAATTTAGAAGGCTTTTAATAAAATGCTTTCTTTTTTTGTAAAATACTGGTATAATAATTGTACAAAAGATAAAATTTTAACATACAAGGAGAATAGAAATGTACAAAATAGATAAAGTACAAAAAGAAAACAAAAGAATACATATAATAGGAAAAGTCATTAATATAATACTTTACATTATATTAATTCCTATTATCATATTTAATTTTACACTTATTATAAAATCATTTATAAACCCAAACCAAACCCCAGACTTTTTTGGATATAAAAGCTTTGTAATTGTATCACGGAAGTATGGAACCAACAATTATGACAGGTGATGCAATATTAGTAAAGGAAGTGCCACAAAATGAAGTAAAAGTGGGGGATATTGTATCTTTTTTACAAGGTGGAACTAATGTTACACATAGAATTGTTGAAATAATTAAAGAAGATGGAATCCAAAAGTATACAACTAAAGGTGATAATAATAATACAGAAGATAAAGAAAAAATAACTTATGAACAAATAGAGGGAAAATATCAATTTAAAATTAATCAATTTGGAATAATAATGCAAGTCTTAAAAAATAAAATCACATTAATTGTTTTAATTATAATAATTGTTTTTATGTGCTTTAGTAAAGGAAGAATGGAAAATAAAAGGAAAGAAAGAAGAGAGAAGAGGATTTTGTATAAAGAAAAGGAATAACTAGTTTTCCTAGCCAAAATTTAATTCTTTTTCAATCAATTTAAAAGAAAGAGGGGTTAATAATGGAACAAGAGAAATTGGAATTGATAGCAGATTTTTATGAATTTACAATGTCAAATGGATATTTTGTCCAAAATAAGAATGATATAGCTTATTTTGACATTTTTTTTAGAAAAATACCAGATAATGGTGGTTATGCAATTATAGCAGGGTTAGAACAAGTAATTGAAGCTATACAAAATTTAAAATTTGATAAAGAAGATATACAATACTTAAGAAATCAAAATATGTTTTCAGAGGAATATTTAAACTATTTAGCTAATTTTAAATTTACAGGAGATATATGGGCTATCCCAGAGGGAACAGTAGTGTTTCCAAATGAACCATTAATTACAATTAAAGCACCACTTGTAGAAGCACAACTATTGGAAACACTAATATTATTAATTATCAACCATCAAAGTTTAATTGCTACAAAAACTAGTAGAATTGTAAATTCTGCACAAGGAAGACCTGTTATGGAATTTGGTGCAAGGAGAGCACATGGCGTATCTAGTGCAGTATATGGAGCAAGAGCAGCAATAATTCGGTGGAGCAGTAGGAACATCTTGTACATTAACAGCACAAAAATTTAATGTGCCAGCAAGTGGTACAATGGCACATAGTTGGATACAAAGTTTTGATAATGAGTATGAAGCATTTAAAACATATGCAGAATTATATCCTAATAATTGTACATTTTTAATTGATACATATAATACTTTAGAAAGTGGATTACCAAATGCTATAAAGGTATTTAATGAAGTTTTAAAGCCAAAAGGAATAAGACCAGTGGCTGTAAGGCTAGATAGTGGAGATTTAGCATATTTATCTAAAAAGGTAAGAAAGATATTAGATGAAGCAGGATATAAGGATTGTAAAATTTGTGTTACAAATTCTTTAGATGAACATTTAATTACATCTTTATTAGAGCAAGATGCAAAAGTAGATTCTTTTGGAGTAGGTGAAAATTTAATTACAGCCAAAAGTGATGCTGTTTTTGGTGGCGTTTATAAAATGGTTGCAATTGAGAGAAATGGAAAAATAATTCCTAAAATAAAAATAAGCGAAAACGTAGAAAAAATCACAAATCCAAGCTTTAAAAAGGTTTATCGTTTTTATTGCAAAGACACAAATTATGCATTAGCAGATGTTATAATGCTAGCAGATGAAGAAGAACCTAAAGGTGAATATGAAATATTTGATGAGCATAATACTTGGAAAAGAAAAAAATTAAATAATTACTATGTAAAACAGTTACAAGAAAAGATATTTGAAAATGGTAAATTGGTTTACAAAGTCCCTGATTTAAAAGAAATAGCAAAATATAAAAAGCAACAATTAGGAACTTTATGGGAGGAGATAACTAGACTAAAAAATCCACAAAAGTACTATGTGGATTTATCACAAAAATTGTATGAATTAAAAACTGAAATGCTAAATGAAAAAAAGATATAGTTATAAATGCAATAAAATATAAAAATCATCAAAAAGCTTAGGTCAAGCTAATTTTGGCATAACTTCTAAATTGATTTTATGGCACCCTTTCACGCCTAGCGCGAACATTTTCCATAAAATCAATTAAGAAGTTCTAGCAAAAATTACTTTCCATTCGCTTTTTTCTAATTTTTATATTTTATTGCATGATTATAAAAAATTATAAACTTTTGCAAATGAGATTAACATAATGCTTAACTATAACATACTATATAATGTAGGAGGCAAAAAGAAAGTGGAAAACGTATTATATAGTATAGCAGGAATTCTAATACCGTTTTTTGGAACTAGTCTTGGAAGCAGTTTTGTATTCTTTTTAAAGAAAAATATGAACGAAAAAATACAAAAAATGATTGTAGGTTTTGCTTCAGGAGTTATGATAGCAGCAAGTGTATGGTCACTTATCTTACCTTCTGTTGAAATGGCAGAAAATCAAGGTGTATTACCATGGATACCACCAGCAGTAGGAGTATTAGCAGGTGTAGTGTTTCTTATTGTAATTAATAAATTAGCTAAGAAAATTGAAGACAAAAGGAATGGTAAAAAGCTAAATATGCTAATATTTTCGGTTACACTACATAATATCCCAGAGGGAATGGCAGTAGGTGTATGCTTTGCAGGCTTTTTAGCAGGAAATGCAGGAATTTCTTTATTAGAAGCAATAGTTTTAGCAATAGGTATAGCAATTCAAAACATTCCAGAAGGTGCAATAATATCAATGCCTTTAAAAATGCAAGGCACAAGCAAAAAGAAAGCATTTTTATATGGTGTTTTATCAGGAATTGTAGAACCAATAGCAGCTATAATTACAGTATTATTGTTAAATATAGTAGTACCAATTTTACCTTATTTATTATCTTTTGCAGCAGGAGCTATGATATTTGTTGTAATAGAAGAGTTAGTTCCAGAAATTCATCAAGGAAAAAAATCAATGTTAGGTGTAATTGGTGTAACAATTGGATTTATCATAATGATGGTATTAGACATAGCTTTAGGATGAAAACACAAGTGGCATGATTAAAATCTATATTTGGGATAAATTTATGCCACTTTAAATAAATATATGTTTTAACTTAAGTAGTGTGAAGCTAAAAAAATATAGTAATTATTTGTGGAAAGGAATGAGGAAAAAATGAAAAAAACAATTGGAATAATCTCAAGGGAATACACATCAGATTATAAAGAAGTAAAATTATATGGTTTTAGGCAAGATTTAGTGCCATTTTTAAGAAAATATGATATAAATATTATAAGCATACCTGTAATGTTTCAAAATGAAAATGAATTTTACAAAGTAAAAGAAATTGTAGACTTCTGCGATGGAATTATATTTCCAGGTGGATCAGAAATGTATGATATAGACTACAAAATAATTAAATATTTATATGAAATGGACAAGCCACTATTAGGTATTTGTTTGGGATTTCAAATTATGGCAAAAGCTTTTAATGGTAAAGATAGAGAATTAATTGAAAGTGGAAATCATGCAAGTGAAGAAGAATATGTACACAATGTTACAATAAAAAAAGAAAGTTTGTTATATAAAATTATAGGCAAAGAAAATATAAAAGTAAATAGTAGGCATACAAAAAAAGTGCCTTATACTGAGCTAGATTGTGTGGCTTATAGTGATGATGGAATTTTAGAGGCTGTTGAGGCAAAAGATAAAAAGTTTTTTATAGGAATTCAATGGCACCCAGAGTCATTACTAGATGATGTAAATAGTAAAAGATTTTTTGATTATTTTATAGGTAGTTTGTAAAAAAATAAAAAACATGAAACACTAGCAAAATAAGGGAAAAATAAATATCTGATAAAAATACTAAGAAAAATTTAAAAAACTACTTGACAAGTATAAAAAAAATTAGTATAATAAAAAACGTCGAAAGACGAAATGGTCGCTTAGCTCAGCTGGGAGAGCATCTGCCT
>CATLUC010000021.1:12632-19265 GCA_950059165.1 uncultured Clostridium sp. | reverse complement strand
AAATGCCTTCCAGTGGTTTGTAAATAACTTTTTAGAAATAGGAAAAAGAAGTTATATAAAAAGAGTAATTGCCATTCCTGGAGAACATGTAGAAATAAAAGAAGGAAAAGTCTTTATAAATGGAGAGGTTTTAGAAGAATCATATTTGCAAGATGGAATAGTTACAGATGTTCCACTTCGGAGAAGGATTTTATGATTTTATAGTACCACAAAATTATGTGTTTGCAATGGGTGATAACAGAAACCATAGTACAGATTGTAGGTCATTTGGTTGTATTCCATTAGATAAAATTGAAAGTACTGTTGCAATTCGTATTTGGCCACTTAGCAAATGGGGAAAAGTAAAATAAAGAGGTAAAAGGATGTTTGAAACAATAGTAGGTAATAAGCCAATAAAAGACACATTAGAAAAATCAATTCAAAATGGAAATACATCACATAGCTATCTATTTGTTGGAATACAAGGAATAGGGAAAAAAAAGCTAGCAATAGAATTTGCAGAAAGTATTTTAGCTACAGGAAATGAAAAAGAAAATCAGTTAAAAAGTGATAATCATCCAGACTTTTTATTAATAGAACCAGATGGTAATAGTATCAAAATAGAACAGATTCGTTATTTGCAAAAAAAAATACAAGAAAAACCAATATTATCAAATCAAAAAGTATATATCATAAATGATGCAGACAGTATGACCCAAGAAGCACAAAATTGCTTACTAAAAACTTTAGAAGAACCACCAGAATTTGCTAAACTTATTTTAATTGGAAACAGCGAAAATGCTTTTCTACCTACCATAAAATCAAGATGTATGATACTTTTATTTAACCAAATAGAAGATAATGAAATAAAACAATTTATGGCAGAAAAATATGGGATGAATTCTATTACACCTAATCAGCTTGAGATGTTTCAAGGAAGTATTGGAAAAGCTATTTTAGTAAAAGATAAACAAGCTGAATATGAAAATGTAGAAAATATGATTGAAAAATTAGATAAAAAGGATTTAATAGAAATTTTGAAATTGGCAGAAAGCTTATATAAATCAAAAGAAGAAATTTATGAGATTTTAGAATATATCAATATTTTATTGTTAAAATATGCAAAATACAATTATTTATACACAAATTGCATAAAAATTGTGGAAAATATTAAAAAAAGGTTGAAACAAAATGCAAATTATGATATGAACTAGTAGTTAATATGTGGGAGGAAGTTAATTGAAAAATATAATAGGAGTTAGATTTAAGAAATTAGGAAAAATATATTTCTTTAATCCTAAAGGCTTACGAGTGAGAAAAGGCGATAAAGTCATAGTAGAAACAGCACAAGGAGAAGAATATGGAGAAGTTATGATACAAAATCGCTGGGTAGAAGACGAAAAAATAGTAGCACCTTTAAAAAAAGTAATAAGAATAGCTAATTACAAAGACCATAAACATTATGAAGAGTGTAGAAAAAAAGAAAAGGAAGCATTTGGTGTCTGCTTGCAAAAAATAAAAGAACATAAATTAGACATGACTTTAACAGATGTAGAATATAAATTTGATAATAGCAAAATTTTATTTTATTTTACAGCAGATGGTAGAATAGATTTTAGAGAATTAGTTAAAGACTTAGCAGCTATTTATAAAACTCGAATTGAATTAAGGCAAATTGGAGTTAGAGATGAAGTTAAAAGAATAGGTGGAAACGGTATTTGTGGTAGAGAACTTTGCTGTTGTTCTTTCTTAAGCGATTTTGAAACAGTATCAATAAAAATGGCAAAAGAACAAAATATGTCACTAAATCCATCTAAAATATCTGGAAACTGTGGTAGACTTATGTGCTGTTTAAAATATGAAAATGATGTTTACGAAGAAAAATTAAAAAATCTTCCTAACATTGGAGCTATTGTTAAAACAGAAGATGGTCAAGGGGAAGTTGATGCAATTGAAACTTTAAAAGAAAGAGTAAGAGTAAAGTTTAAAGACAATGAAGGAGATGGCTATTTCTACAAAAGATATGAAGCTAAGGATATTAAAGTAGTTAAAGATGTTGCAAACGAAACAATAGATAAAGAAGAATTAGAACATAAAAAAGAACTAGAAGAATTAGAAAAACTTGAAAAGCAAGATAAAATGTAATAGGAGGTGAAAAAGATGGCATATAAAATTACTGATAAATGTATTTCATGTGGAGCTTGTGCAGGAGAATGTCCAGTTGGATGTATATCACAAGGTGATGACAAATTTGTTATAGACCAATCAGCGTGTATAGGTTGTGGTACTTGTGCAGGAGTTTGCCCAGTAGAAGCACCAGAGGAAGAGTAAAAAAAGGGAGAAATCCCTTTTTTATATTGGTCGCATTCGCAATTTTTTCAAAATAGACAAATAATGATTTTAACAACTATGCTAGGCGTATCCTAGGTGATTGCAAAAAATCGAAACTAAAAAAGGTTTTCACTTTACAAATTTGATTTTTTTGATATAATATATAGGAAAATGTAATAACATTTTTAAATTTTAATTTTATGGAGGGGAAGAAAAATGAAAAAAGGAGCTAAAATTGGTATTATTGTTGCAGTTATCGCAGTGATTATTATTGGTATAATAGGGACAATAGGATATATGTTTATCAACGATAATATGCAAAAAGCTAAAATTGTGGATGAATTTGCACAATTAGAACAATTAACTAAAAGTGGAAACTTTGAATTAGAGCAACTAAAAGAAAAAACAGGAAATATTGTAACAACAGGAAAGTATGCAAGTGTAGAGAAGGCTGCTAAAAATTACGCAACAGAATTATTTACAACAGCATTTGAATTAAGAGAATTATTAAATGACGAAAAAATGGCAAAACTTTTAACAGCAGAAAATTATGAAACAGATGGACCAGAATTTGCAGAAACTAAAAAATATTTAAGTGAGAAAAAAACTAGCTTAGAAGAAAAAAAGGCACAAATGCTTACATATTTTGATGAAAACAAAATAAATTCTTATGTTGAAGCAGAAACAACAGATGAATCTTGTATTAGTTTATACAAAGAATTATTAGCACAAGATATTAAAATGTCTGATTCAGAAAAAAAAGAATTAGAAACATCTATAGATAAAGTAATATCTATGTTAAACACAGAAGAAGAAGTAATTAACTTTTTAATTGAAAATAAAGGAAAATGGGAAGTAAAAAACAACCAAGTAATGTTCAATAATAATAGTTTAGTTATAAAATATAATTCATTTTTAACTAAATTAAGAATTTAAATTATGAATATTATATAAAAAAAGAGGTATAATTAAAATATGAAAGATATAGAAATAACAAATAATATCATTTATATAGGAGCTGATGACAAAGATATAAGGCTATTTGAAGCACAATATGAAGTACCAAATGGAATGGCATATAATTCATATTTAATTAAAGACGAAAAAAATGTAGTATTTGATACAATTGACCAAAAAGTCACAAATATATGGTTAGAAAATTTAGAAAAAGCATTAGATGGTGAAAAAGTTGACTATTTAGTTGTTTCACATTTAGAGCCAGACCATGCTTATAACATCGGTTTATTAGCAAAAAAATATCCAAATATGAAAATTATTGGAAACAATATGACATTTAATATATTACCAAATTTCTTTGATATTAACATAGAAGATAGAAAAGTTGTTGTAAAAGAGGGAGATACAATAAATATCGGAAAACACACTTTGCAATTTTTTATGGCACCAATGGTACATTGGCCAGAAGTAATGGTAACATATGAACAAACTGAAAAAATACTATTTACAGCAGATGGATTTGGTAAATTTGGAGCATTAGATACGGATGAACCTTGGGATTGTGAAGCTCGTAGATATTATTTTGGTATTGTAGGAAAATATGGAGAGCAAGTTCAAGCACTATTAAAAAAAGCCTCAAACTTAGACATAAAAATAATTTGCCCATTACATGGACCAATTCTAAAAGAAAACTTAGAACATTATATTGAAAAATATAATATATGGAGCAGTTATAAGCCAGAAGATGATGGAGTAGCAATATTTTGTGCATCAATATATGGAAATACTATGGAAGCTTGCCAAAAATTAAAAGAAATGCTAGAGAAAAAAGGTGCTAAAAAAGTAGTTTTAACAGATTTGGTAAGAGATGATATGGCAGAAGCAGTGGAAGATGCATTTAGATATGATAAAATTATATTAGCAGCTTCTAGCTATAATGCAGGTGTGTTTGTTCCAATGCATCAATTTTTAATTAAATTAAAAGAAAGAAACTATCAAAATAGAAAAATAGGAATTATAGAAAATGGTTCATGGGCACCATCTGCTTTGAAAAGCATGAAAAATATCTTACAAGAAATGAAAGATATTGAAATAGTAGAGCCAACTGTTACAATTAAATCAACATTAAAACAAGAAACAATAGCTCAAATGGAAAAACTAGCACAAAGTATTCTTTAAAAATAAGGGTTTTGGAGGTGAACAAAATGAAATATAAATGTACAGTATGTGGATATGTATATGATGATGAAACAGAAAGTGTAAAATTTGAAGAATTACCAGATGATTGGACTTGTCCTTTATGTGGTGTAGGAAAAGAATTATTTGAAAAAGTAGAAGACTAATTAGAATAGGTTAAAAATAAGGGGAAGAAAATTTAATTTTCTTCCTCTTTTGTGTCTTTTTTTTCTGTATCATTTTTGTCAGTTTTATCAGCTTCTTTAGGGATTACAATATTTGTTGGCTTTTCTTTAGAAGACTTTGGTCTAACAGTATTTAAATGGTCATGAACTCTTGATATATCTAAATTTGAACCATCTCCGGAAACGACTTCTAGATTTTTTCGTTCTTCCATAAAGGTTACCTCCCCCTTTTCATACTAAACTAATATTATCATATATTATTTAAAAGTGCAAGAAATCTTGCTAAAATTTAGGACCCAAATTTATACTATTAAAAAGCAAGTATATGCTTGATTTTTCTTTGCAGTTGTAGTAGAATAAAACAAGAAACAGACAAAATAAACTAAGGAGGCAAAAATGCAAGGAATAGGTATAGGTGAAAGTGATTTTAAAATGCTAAGAGTAAATGACAATTATTTTATAGACAAATCCTTATTCATAAAAAATATTATAGACAATAAAAGCAAAGTAATATTAATAACAAGACCAAGAAGATTTGGAAAAACCTTAAATATGAGTATGTTAAAATACTATTTTGACTGTACATGCAAAGATAGCAAAGAACTATTTAAAGGCTTGAAAATCATGGAACAAGATACAAAATATACTGAAAAGTTAGGATATTATCCAGTGATATATATAACTTTAAAAGATGTGCAAGGTACAAACTATGAAAATATGATATTAAGCTTAAAATCAGCTATTTTAGATATGTATCAAGAACATATGTATTTATTAGAAAGTGATAAAATTCATACTTTTGAAAAAGAACAAATAAAAGAAATATTATTTGCAAGAGAAAGTGAAGTAGCATTAAAAAATAGTATAAAAGAATTATCAAAATATCTAAATAGATACTTTGGAAAACCTGTTATTTTATTAATAGATGAATATGATGTACCACTTCAAAATGCTTATGTAGAAGGATACTATGAGCAAGCAATTAAATTTTTTAAAACATTTTATGGAACTACATTTAAAGACAATCCATATCTAGAAAAGACAGTATTAACAGGGGTTTCAAGAGTTGCAAAAGAAAGCATTTTCAGTCGGTGCAAATAATTTTGATGTATACACAGTATTACAAGACAATGAATTTAGTAAGGATTTTGGAATAACAAGAGAAGAGATAGAAAAAGTAATTACAGATTTTGGTGTAGAAGAAAGCAAAGAAGAAATAAAACAATGGTATGATGGATATACAATAGGAAAAACAGAAGGTATATATAATCCGTGGAGTATCATAAATTATTTAAAAAAGAAAGAATTAATGCCATACTGGGTAAATACAAGTTCAAATGACATTATAAAATTAATATTAAAAAATTCAACAACAGTAAAAGAAAAAATAGAAAGATTATTAAGAGATGAAGCAATAGAAGTATATGTAGAACAAGAAACAGTAATAGTAGGAATAGAAAAAAATGAGGACAATATTTGGGGATTATTAGTAGGAACAGGATATTTAAAAGTAGTAGAAACAGTGGATGTAACAAATGGAATATATAAAGTAAAAATCACAAATAATGAAATAAAACATTTATTCCAAAGTATTGTAAGAGATTGGTTTAAAAACAAAGTAATAGGAAATGACCTAAATTCCATTTTAAAAGACCTAGTAACATTAAAGTTAGATGAATTTGAAGAAAAGTTCAGAATATTAGTAGAGCAAATGTTTAGTTATATGGATGTAGGTGTAAATACAGCAGAAAACTTTTACCATGCATTTGTACTTGGTATGTTAGTACGGACTAAAAGACAGCTATATTATAAATTCAAACCGTGAATCAGGAGTAGGAAGATATGATATAATGCTAGAACCAAAAGACAAAAATGGAAACAGTTTTATAATGGAATTTAAAGTATATAAAGAACAAAAAGAAAAAACAATAGAAGAAACAATAGAAAATGCAAAAAAACAAATAGAAGAGAAAAAGTATGAAGAAAGTTTAAACACAAGAGGATT
>CATLUC010000021.1:5192-12622 GCA_950059165.1 uncultured Clostridium sp. | reverse complement strand
AACAAAAATAGTATTTGCATTTAAAGGAAAAGAAGTAAAAATGGAAGTGTATTAAAACATAAAAGAAGGGATAAAAATGGAAATTAATCAATTAAAATCAATTATAGAAGCTACACTTTTTGCAGCTGGTAGACCAGTAACAATAAAAGAATTAATTTTAAATTTAGAAATTGCACAAGAAGACATAGAAAACATTATTGCTAGCATGCAAGAAGACTACAAAGAACAAAATAGAGGTATTGAATTAATAAAAATTAATCAATCTTATCAGTTATGTACAAAAAAAGAATTGCATGACTTTATTTGTCCTGTGCTAGATAAAAGAAGCAAACCAAATTTATCTAATGCAGCTTTAGAAACATTAGCAATTATTGCATACAATTCAAGAATTACAAGGGCTGAAATAGAGGCCATTCGTGGAGTTTCAGCAGATGCTTGTGTTTATAAATTGCTAGAATATGGACTTGTTGAAGAAGCTGGAAAGACAGATTTGCCAGGAAAACCAATGTCATATCAAACAACAAATGATTTTTTACGTATGTTTGGGTATAGTTCTTTAGAAGAATTACCAGAATTACCAAGGTATAGGTTAGATGAAAATAAACAAATTGTTATTGATGAGCTAATTGAAAACAAAGAAACAGAACAAGAACAACTAGATCCAACAGAGGTTGAAGCATATAATATTGAGGCTCCTAATCCCGAAAGGGAAGAAGCATAAATGTATAATTTAATTTATAAAAAATATAATAAATTTTGTATATAAATAGTTAATAAAGAAAAGGAGATTAGAAATGAAATTATCACAAACAGGTTTAGGAACAGTAAAATTAAATAATGTAGATGAAATGTATCCAGGTCAAAGTATATTAATTCAAACAGGTCAATTAGTACAATATGGGGCAGGACTATTTGGATATAATACAATACCATTATTAGTTAGAAGAAATATAGAAAAAATTATAGTAGAAACGTTAAATAAATATGGTTGTGCAGAGGTACTACTTCCAACTTTACAACCAGATAGCTTATGGAAAAATTCAGGAAGATATGACCATTATGTAGAAGATGGAACAATGCTAATTACAAAAACAAATAAAGGAGATTTTTGTTTAGCACCAACAGGGGAAGAGGCAGTAGTAGAATTTGCTAAAGAAAAATTAAAATCTTATAAAAATTTGCCTGTAACTTATTATCAAATTGGAGAAAAATTCAGGAATGAAATCAGAACAAGAGGATACTTATTAAGAGGAAAAGCTTTTCCTATGCTAGATGCATATAGTTTTGATGCAGATGAAGAAGGAATGGCAAAATCATATGAAAATATTAGAAAAGCTTTTATTGAAATTTTTGAAACAATTGGCATGAAAGTTATTCCAATTGTTGCAGATAATGGAGCAATGGGAGGAAAAAAATCAGAAGAATTTATGCTAATATCAAATCAAGGTGAAGATAAAATACTTTATGATGAAACAACTGGAATTGGCTTAAATACAGAAATATTAGAAAAAGAAAATTATCAAGAATATTTAAAAGAAGAATATGGAATTGAAGATATTTCTAATTTTAAAGAAATAAGAACTATGGAATTAGGACATATTTTCCAACTAGGAACTAGATATTCTGAAATGATGGATGGAAAATTTATAAATCAAGAAAACAAAGAGTCTTTATATTATATGGGATGCTATGGTATAGGTGTTAGTAGAACACTTGCAGCACTATATGAACAATGCCTAATAAT
This sequence comes from uncultured Clostridium sp., assembly GCA_950059165.1. Taxonomy (GTDB): domain Bacteria; phylum Bacillota; class Clostridia; order TANB77; family CAG-508; genus CAG-269. The sequence goes on along the minus strand of CATLUC010000021.1, from coordinate 10,878 downwards.
AGACGAAAAATGGGGACCTTGTGGATTTTCTTTACCTAAGGCTGTTGCTCCTTATTTACTTCAAATTATCCCAAAAATGGATAATGAAGAAAAAGTAAAACAAGCACAAGAATTGTATGAATTATTAAATAAAAACGGAATAGGTGCAATTTTAGATGATAGAGAAAACTTGAGCATTGGTAGTAAAATGAAAGACTGTAAAGTATTAGGAACACCATATATGCTTGTTTTAGGAGATAAAACTATAGGAAATCAATTAGAAATAGAAAACATAAAAACAGGAGAAAAAATGTCATTTACAGTAGAAGAATTGATAAGTCATTTTAAAGTTCACTAAACGGACACAAATTAAATATCAATTCATAACAATAAAATGGTAACATTTGGAATATAATAACTACAAAGGAAGTGTATATAACAAATGAAACCGAAAAAGAAAAAAGTAAATGAATTGATAAAAGTAGAAAATTTTATGGATTATAAAAAAAATTTAGATGTAAAAGACAAAACCTTTGAAAAATTAATGTTTATATATTCAGTAGCAATAAAAGAATTAGAAACAAAAATTAATATTTTAAAAGGTGAAGCTAATCTTTTTTATGATTATGAATTAATAGACCATATAAATGTTAGAATAAAAAGTCCAGAAAGTATTATAAAAAAAATGCAAAAAAGAAATATAGCTCTTACATATCAAAATATGATAGAAAATATTAATGATATTGCAGGAATTAGAATTGTATGTCCATTAAAAAAAGACATTGTTTCTATTAAAGACTTTTTCACAAGACTTCCAGGTGTTAATGTTTTAAAAGAAAAAGATTATATTACAAACCCTAAAAAAAGTGGTTACTCTAGTTATCACTTGATTTTAGAAGTTCCTGTTATGCTTGCAAAACAAGATATTTATGTGAAAGTGGAAGTTCAAATTAGGACAATTGCTATGGATTTTTGGGCTAGTTTAGAACATAAAGCCAAATATAAAACAGAAGATGAAATTACTAAAAAAGAGTCAAAAGAATGGGTAAATTGTGCTAAAATGATAAATAAGTTAGATAACAAAATGATGCTTTTGAATTAGAAAAAGTAAACAACTATAAGACATGATTAAGTTTTTTAATAAAAATGCTTAATCATGCCTATTTTATTTATAAAAAGCTGATAGGTATAATTTTGTTTTTTTCATCTAAATCGATTAATTTATCATACAAACAAATAACACCACCAGTGCCAATTTCTTTACCTGTAGATTTTTCTAATATTTTAAAGTTTTTTATCATATCTTTTGATGGATTAGCACTTTTTTTGATTTCAATAGGATGTAATTTACCATTTTCTTCTATTATCAAATCAATTTCTTTTTTATCTTTATCACGATAATAGTATATAGGAGGGCGTACTTCTCCAGCATTATAATAGCTTTTAATAATTTCTACAATGACAAAATTAACAAAAAAGTTTCCAGCCATAGAACCACTTTCTAATACTTCAGATGTTTTCCATTTAGTTAAATAACTGGCTAATCCTGTATCTAAAAAATATATTTTAGGCGTTTTAATAGCTCTTTTCATTACATTATTATAATATGGTTCTAAAACATAAACAATATTAGATGAAACTAATATAGATAACCACCTTTGTGCAGTTGGAACACTAATTCCAACTTCATTTGCAATACTATCTAAATTTAACATTTGCCCAATTCTACTTGCTAAAGCAGTCATGAATTTTAAAAAGCTTAAGCTATCACCAACTTGTGTTAATTGCCTAACATCTCTTTCGATATAAGTGCTAACATAAGTAGAATAAAATATATCAAAATCACTTTTTTTACTATACATAGCAGGCATAGAACCTTTATGTATAATATCCCAAATTTGTTGATATGGAATGTCTATAAGATATTTAGATTTTTTTTCAAAGTATTCATTTGTTGGAATAAATGGTAAATGAAAATCAGTCTCTTTTATTTCTCTTAAACTTAAACCTAATAAATTTAGAATACCTACTCTTCCTGCTAAACTTTCACTTATATTTTTCATCAAATTAAATTGTTGAGAACCAGTCAAATAAAAAAGTGTTTCAGTTTCAGATTTATTTTCATCCACTAAAATTTTGATGTATCTAAATAAATTGGGTGCATATTGAACTTCATCTATTATTATAGGTGGATAGTTAGATTTTAGAAAAAGAGCAGGGTCTTCAATAGCAGCTTGGTTCAAAAATAGGTCATCTAGGGTAATATATTTCATATTTGGCTTAATATTTTTTAACAATGTGGTTTTTCCAACTTGCCTACTACCAGTAATTAAAATAACTTTAAACATTTCCTCTTGTTTGGTTATTACTTTTTCAGCACTTCTTTTAATATAATTCATAAAACAACCTCTACTTTCGACTATTTTAATATCTAATATTATTATAGTCGATTTTTATAGATTTGTCAATTGAAAAAAATTTAAGTTTGAACTTGCCTTGGAGGATTTAATTATAAAATCAAAAATGATTATTATAATATTAGATATTACAATAGTCGTTTTTTAATCAATGTAAATAAAATGTAAAAAAATTGAAAAAACATGAAGGATTTATGTAAAATGCGTCGAATATTATAACTATGTACATTAATTTGAAAAAAAGGAGGAGAAAATGCAACGATATAGTGATGAAATAATAGACGAAGTAAGGCAAACCAATGATATAGTAGATATCATATCACAATATGTGCATTTAAAAAGAAGTGGGAGAAATTACTTTGGACTATGTCCATTCCATAACGAAAAATCACCTTCTTTCTCTGTATCACCAGATAAGCAAATATTCCATTGTTTCGGCTGTGGAGTAGGAGGAAATGTATTTACATTTTTAACAAAAATAGAGGGAATTAATTTTATAGAAGCAGTACAAACATTAGCACAAAGGTCAAACATACAATTACCAACCTTAGACGGTGGAGGAGACACAGGAAAAGAGAAATTAAAAGCAAAAGTTTACCAAGTAAACGAATTTACAGCAAAATATTATCATGAAAATTTGTACAAGCCAAGTTCAAAAATCGCACAAGAATATATAAAAAAAAGAAAATTAACAAATGAAACTTTACAATCTTTCCAAATTGGATTTTCAGGAAAATTTGATGAATTATACCAAGAATTAAAAAAACAAGGTTTTGAAGAAGCAGAAATTTTAGAATCAGGATTAGTCAATCGAAACGACAAAGGACAATACATAGACAGGTACAGAAACAGGCTCATGTTTCCGATTTGTGATGCAAGAGGTAAAGTAATAGCATTTGGTGGAAGAGTACTAGATGATTCAAAACCAAAATACATAAATTCACCAGAAAATGTCGTATATAGTAAAGGTAGAAACTTATTTGGACTAAATGTAGCTAAAAAGGGGGATATCAAACAAATTCTAATTGTAGAAGGATATATGGACGTTATATCTCTTCACCAAAGAGGAATTACAAATGTTGTAGCACCTTTAGGAACAGCATTAACACAACAACAAGGATGGCTACTTAGAAAAAACTCTGAAAAAATAATATTAAGTTTTGACTCAGACGAAGCAGGTCTTAATGCAAAAACTAGAGCCTTAGACATATTACAAGAAATGGGATGTGACATCAGAATTTTACAAATGGAGGGAGCAAAAGACCCAGATGAATACATTATAAAATATGGAAATGCTAGATTTAATAATTTAGTAGAAAAAGCACTTTCTGTTATTGAATTTAAAGTAAAATTATTGAAGCAAAACTTAAAATTAGAAGTAGCAAATGACAAAATAAAATTTCTAAATGAAATTGCTAAACTAATAGCAAAAATAGATAATACAATGGAAAGAGAAGTATACTTAGAGAAAATTGCTAAAGAGTATGATATATCAAAAGAAGCCATTTATGCAGAAGTTAACAAACTAATTTATAAAGAAGCAAAAGGCGAAAGAATATTAGAAAAAGCAAAACCTGTTATAAAACATAAAAAAGCAGAAGAAAGTCAAATTTCAAAAACACTAAAAAAACGTGAAAATACAATTTTATCAATTTTATTAACAGGAGATATTAATATTTTTAAAATAATAGAGCAAAATATTAAAATAGAAGACTTTAAAGATACAATTAATAAACAAATTGCTAAAAAATTGTATGAAGAATTTGAAAAAGGAAATAGTAATATAAATGGAATAATCGATATGCTTCGGAGAAGAAGAGCAAAATCATATTACAGAAATTATGGCAGATGATTATGAAATAGAGGATGTTGAAAAAGCAATAGATGATATAATGCAAAGTTACGAAAAAGACAAGCTAAATAATAGAAAATTTGAGATTTTAGAGTTATTAGAGCAGGACATAGAACAAGAGAAAAAAAAGGGATTGGAAAAAGATTATATTTGTTAAAGTTAAGAAAGGAATGATTAGGGGTCATGGCTAAAAAAGAGGAATTAGAAAAAGAAGTTAAAAAAACAACTAAAAAGAAAGAACCTATTAAAGAGAAGAAAGTAGCTAAAAAAGAAGTTGTAGAAGATAAAAAGAAAGTTGCAAAAAAAGAAATCGCAGAAGATAAAAAGAAAGAAGAAAAAAAAGAAGAAGCTAAAAAACAAGCTACAACGAAGAAAGAGAAAAAAGAAAAAGATAACAATATAATAGAAGAAAAGAAAACAAGCAAAAAAGAAAAAGACAATACCAAGAAAAAACAAGAAGAAAAAACAGCAAAAGAAGAAGCTAAAATAGAAAAAATGGAAGAAGCAAGAAAAAAGGCAAAAAAGAAAGTAGAAGACCAAAAGCAAGAAAATAAAAATGATGAAATACAAGAAGAAGAAAAAACAGATAGTAAATTAAAAGATGAAAAAGTAAATAGTATTCTAAAAAAGGCTAAAGAAAAGGGGCAAATAACCTATGGAGATTTAGCAACAGAATTAGATGATGTCAATCCAGAACAAATTGACCAAGTTTTTGATGCTTTTGAGGAATTAGGAGTAGACTTATTATCAGATGATTTAGAAGAAGAGCCAGATATTGAAGATTTAAAAGAAGTAGAAGACTTAAAACTAGATGAAATAACAGACACTAGCTATGAAGGAATTAATGTAGATGACCCAGTTAGAATGTATTTAAGAGAAATAGGAAGAATACAACTTCTAACTTTTGAGCAAGAATTAGAATTAGCAAAAAGAATATTAGATGGAGATGAAGATGCAAAGCAAGAACTAGCAGAATCTAATTTAAGATTAGTAGTAAGTATTGCTAAAAAATATGTAGGTAGAGGAATGCTATTTTTAGACTTAATTCAAGAAGGAAATATGGGACTAATTAAAGCTGTTGAGAAATTCGATTATACAAAAGGGTTTAAATTTAGTACTTATGCTACTTGGTGGATTAGACAAGCTATTACTAGAGCAATTGCAGACCAAGCAAGAACAATTAGAATTCCAGTTCATATGGTAGAAACAATTAATAAATTAATCAGAACATCTAGACATTTATTACAACAATTAGGAAGAGAGCCAACCCCAGATGAAATAGCACAAGAAATGGAAATACCAGTAGAAAAAGTAATGGAAATTCAAAAAATAGCACAAGACCCTGTATCCCTAGAAACACCAATTGGTGAAGAAGATGACAGTCATTTAGGTGACTTTATTCAAGATGATGATAGTCCAGCTCCACATGATTCAGCAG
>CATLUC010000021.1:3465-5182 GCA_950059165.1 uncultured Clostridium sp. | reverse complement strand
TAAAAGAACAATTAGAAGATGTTATGAATACTTTAACACCAAGAGAAGCAAAAGTATTGAAATTGAGATTTGGCTTAGAAGATGGAAAAGCTAGAACACTAGAAGAAGTGGGACGTGAGTTTGAAGTAACACGTGAAAGAATTAGACAAATAGAAGCAAAAGCACTTAGGAAGTTAAGACATCCTAGTAGGAGTAAGAAGCTTCGTGACTACATGGGCTAAATTGAAAAAATAATCATCATTTGGCGTTGTTGCTACTAAGTTTTCAATTTAAGCAACGTGCAAGAGCATGCCTCATAAATTGAAAACTTGTGAGCCTAGCCAAATAACGATTCTTTTTCCAATTACTCTTATCTACATATAACTATTCTTTTCCAAACTAGAAAAAATGGAGGAAGGTATGAACCAAATTACGAGTTTTTTTGAAGAAATAATGGCTGTCCAATTTGTAGATATATTAATTGCTATTGGAATTATTTTATTTTTTAGAATTTTTAGTAGTAGTTTTTCATATATCATTATTAGAATGTTTAAAATTAAAGATAATAAAGCTAAGAAAATAAAACAAAGTGCTTTTTATAGTCCATTAAAAGTATTTTTCGTCATATTAGGTTTTTACTTAGCAATTGTATTTTTGAAAAAGCCATTAGACATATCAAATGAAGTAATGATAATAGCATATAGGGCATTTATTATTATTACAACCATTGCCTTTGCAAAAGGTTTAGCAGCAAGCTTTACACCAAAATCTTCATTATATAAAAAAATGAAAGAAAAGACAAACCCAAATGTAGAAGATTCAATGTTTGATTTTGCGTTAAAGGTAATAAGGTTTGTAATTTATATTGTAGCAGGTTTTATTGTAATATCAGTATTAGGAGTTAATTTAAATGGCTTAGTAGCAGGATTAGGACTAGGTCGGAGTTATTATAACACTTGCTGCACAAGATACGGCTAAAAATCTATTTGGTGGCTTAGTAGTGTTTTTGGATAAGCCATTTGTAGTAGGTGATTGGATTCAAATGGATAATTTTGAAGGAACAGTAGAAGATATAACTTTTAGGAGCACAAGAGTAAGAACTTTTGAAAATTCTATTGCAAATATTCCAAATTCAATTATTGCAAATGCTTCAATTATTAATTGGAGTAAAATGGAAAAAAGAAGATATCGTACAAATTTATGTGTGGAACTAAATACACCATTAGAAAAACTAGAAGCTTTCAAAAATAAAGTAGAAGATATGTTACAATCAAGAGAAGCTATTTATGATGATTCTATTATTGTGAAATTTGATAACATTACAGATAATGGATTAAATGTATTAATATGCAGTTATACTGGTTCAGTAGATTACAACAGTTACTTAGCTGAAAGGGAAGATATCAATTATAAAATTATGAAAATTTTACAAGAAGAAAATATTGAACTAGCCTATGACACTAAAACTGTTTATATGAAAAATTAGATTTTGAGGCATATGATGTAAAAAAAGCATTATATGCCTTAATAATTATTTTTTCTTAAAAGTTTATATATTTTATTGCTAAACACTAAAAACGTTGGGTAAGAAAAAATACTGCAAAAGCAAAAAAGTTTTCACAAAATAGACACAAATTGCTTTTATAATATAAAAATGAGGTGGTAGAGAAATGCAAGAGAATTGTATATTAATAGTTGATGATGAACAAAGAATGAGAAAGTCAATAAAAGATTTCTT
>CATLUC010000021.1:1306-3455 GCA_950059165.1 uncultured Clostridium sp. | reverse complement strand
ATTTTAGAGGCAGAAGATGGAGAAAAAGCTTTAGAAATATTTGAAGAAAATAAAAACAAGATAACACTAATATTATTAGATGTTATGATGCCAAAACTAGATGGTTGGTCTGTACTTCGTCAAATAAGACAAGAATCAAAAGTTCCAATTATAATGCTAACAGCAAGAGGAGAAGAACAAGACGAACTATTTGGTTTTGAATTAGGTGTTGATGAATATATTTCAAAACCTTTTAGTCCTAAAATATTAGTAGCTAGAGTAGAAGCAATTTTAAAAAGAACTACAAAAGATACAACCGAAATAAAAGAATATGCAGGTATTGAAATTGATAAAGAAGGAAGAAGTGTAAAAGTAGATGGAAAAGCAATAGAATTAAGCCTTAGGGAATATGAATTACTAGTGTATTTAATAGAAAATGAAAATATAGCATTATCAAGAGATAAAATTCTAAATAATGTTTGGAATTATGATTATTATGGGGATTCTAGAACAATCGACAGTCACATAAAAAAAATTAGACATAAACTAGGTAAAAGAGGAAAATACATAAAGACTATGCGTGGTGTAGGGTACAAATTTGAGGTAAAGTAAGGACTAAAAAATAATTACAATTCTTTTCCAACCAGATTTGTGCCAAGAAGGGAATGGAAAAATGGATAAATTTAAAGATGCACTAAAATCAGTAAGAGTAAAACTTTTTATGACATTATCATTAGTAATTTTGTTAATTATATTATTTTTAATATTAGTTAACAATTTTGTATTTGGACAATTTTATTTATATAGCAAAACAAAAGCGTTAAAATCAGTGTATAGAGTGGTTAACAACCATTATATAAGTGAAGAAAATATTAACTTAGAAACACAACTAGAAAAACTAGCCATAAACAATAATTTTGACATTTTAATTAAAAATGACCAAAATGTCAATGTATATACCTCAAATAAAGATTTCTTTTCTGCTTTTGGGCAAATGAATGAAATGACAAGTAAATTTAATAATAATGTGGGAGAAATAATAGAAAACAATGAAAAATTTACTATTAAAAAAATGAAAGATAGTAAAAATGATATAACTTATATTTTGCTATCTGCTACACTAGATAATGGCTATTTATTATATATTAGAATACCAATTACAATAATTCAAGAAAGTGTAAAAATTTCAAATAACTTTTTATATTTAATGGCAGGGTTTGCAATTCTAATTGCTGCTGTTATTGTATCTTATGTATCAAGGAAATTTGGAGACCCAATTTCAGAACTAAATGATATTGCAAAAAAAATGTCAAATTTGGATTTTAGCCATAAATATAAAATTACAAATGCAGATGATGAAATTAATAACTTAGGAAAAAGTATAAATGTCATGTCAGACAAATTAGAAAAAACCATAAAACAATTAAGAAGTACTAACATAGAATTGGAAAAAGATATTGAAGAAAAATCAAAAATAGATGAAATGAGAAAAAGTTTTATATCAGATGTATCACATGAACTAAAAACTCCAATAGCATTGATACAAAGCTATAGTGAAGGGCTTCTTGAAAATGTTAATACAGATGAAGAAAGCCGAAAATTTTATGCAGAAGTCATCTTAGACGAAACAAATAAAATGGATAAATTAGTAAAACAATTATTAGAACTTATGAAGTTAGAATATGGGAAAAGAGAATTTGAAGATAAAGAATTCAATATTGTTGAATTAGAAAAGGAAGTAGTAAGAAAATCACAGGTAATTTTAGAAGAAAAAGATATTAAAATCAAATTTATAACAACAGATGAAATTAATGTATTTGCAGATGATTTTTATATTGAACAAGTAATTAGTAATTATTTAACTAATGCTATAAAACACACAAAAGAAGTAGATGGAGAAAAATATATTGAAATAGAAAATCAAGTAAATGTGGAAAAAAATAAGGTTAGAGTAAAGGTTTTTAATACAGGAAACATAATAAAAGAAGAGGATATAGCAAGAATTTGGAATCGTTTTTATAAAGTAGATGAATCTAGAAACAGAGAAGAACGGTGGAACAGGTATCGGATTGTCTTTTGTAAAAGCAATTATGGGACACTATGGAAATAGCTATGGTGTTATAAATAAGGAAGATGGTGTAGAATTTTATTTAGAATTGGATTTAAATAT
>CATLUC010000021.1:0-1296 GCA_950059165.1 uncultured Clostridium sp. | reverse complement strand
TTCCAACCCTGTAATACTTTCTTTTTAAGATTTTTAAATATATAAATTTTTTAAAAATATGTAATATTCATAATATTTTGGGCAAAATATTTGTAAAAGAATATGTTTATAAAATTCATATTAAATAATTCTTATAAACATATATATAAGGAGTTAATTTTATGTTTAAACCAGAAACAATTTATTTTGAAAAAGATATTATTAATTATCAATTAGGAAAAGAACTAATGGATAAATACAAGGAAATTCCTAAAATAGAAATTGAAAACCACAATAATATTGAAGAAATGAGAACAAAATCAAATAAAGAATTTCCATATATGAAGAAAAATTTAATTATAGGTACAAGAAAAACACATAAATTTGTGCCAAATCATAAAACATCTGATTTTTTAGTGCCATATACATCTTCAGGTTGTACAGCATCATGTATGTACTGCTATTTGGTGTGTAATTACAACAAATGTGCATATTTACGTTTATTTGTAAACAGAGAAGAAATGCTAGAAAAAATAATAAAAACAGCCAATAAATCTAACCAAAAAACAGTATTTGAAATTGGAAGTAATAGTGATTTAATTTTAGAAAATACCATTACAGGGAATTTAAAATGGACTATTGAGAATTTTGTAGGCAATACAGATAATGGATTTTTGACATTGCCTACAAAATTCGATATGGTAGATGATATATTGCCATTAGACCATAAAGGCAAGGTTACAATTAGAGTAAGTGTTAATCCAAGTGAAATTATTAATAAAGTTGAATTCGGAACATCAAGCCTATCTAATAGAATTCAAGCAATAAATAAATTAAAAGATGCAGGTTATAATGTAGGTATTTTAATCGCACCAGTAATATTTCTTGACAATTGGCAAAATCTTTATTTGGAATTAATCAAAAAATTGAATTCTGAGTTATCTAAAAAAGTAAAAGATGATGCCTTTTTTGAAATAATATTTATGACATATAGCTATGTACACACAAAAATAAATGAAGAAGCTTTTCCAAATGCTATAAAACTATATGATAAAGATAAAATGACGGGAAGGGGAAGAGGAAAATATTGGTATAAAAATGATATTAGGGAAGAAGGGAAACAGTTTTTTATTGATAATATGCATAAATATTTTCCTAATAATACTATTGAATATATTGTGTAAGTACTAAACACCTAATATTTTTTGTTACTTCAACATTTTTTTTGAAAAAATGTGAAAATAAAAGATGAGCAAACACTTGAAAATAAAGGGAAATAAATGATATGAGAGATAAAATGTCGAATTTTGTGATGAA